>CAVFQD010000021.1:0-25869 GCA_963624605.1 Eshraghiella crossota
TCAGGAATTTCAGGGTTTCCTTTTTCTTAAGTCGTTGTTTAATTTTCAAGGTCCGTGCCACCGAAGATTTTCGAGTGGAAGCACATTATAGCACTTTCAAAACTCATTGTCAAGAAGAATTTTTCGTTTTTTCAAATTCCTTTTTGACTTTTGTTTTCGTTACCCGATGTCTTTCGGACAGCTTTGATATAATATCACAGCGCAAGCCTGTTGTCAACACTTATTTCCGATTTTTTTGTAATTTTTTTCAACTTTTTTATTCTCCCTGCACATCTTGTGGTCAAGCTGTTTTCTGTGCACAATTTCTGTGCGCCGATATCGCCCTCGTCAACGAAAAAAGTATAAAATCCGATATATGTAAAACAATAGATACAAATAATTAACAGGAGCAATCTTATGAAAAATCTTTTCAATTTCAACAAGCAATTCAAGTTGCTTTGTGTTTTGCTTGCAGCTGTTCTCGCATTGGGTTCGGTATCCTTTGTACAAAATCATTATAATAAGTATGAAGAGTCCTCCGAAGTCCTCTCCCGTCTCGGCTCACGGGGCGAGGAGGTGCGCAAAATTCAGCAACGCCTCAAGAACTGGGGCTACTATTCGGGAAGTGTTGACGGCATATACGGCACTCAGACGCAAAACGCCGTAAAATATTTTCAGCGCAAGAACGGGTTGACCGCAGACGGTATTGCCGGCAAAAACACTCTCGCCGCAATGGGCATTTCAAGCAGTTCCTCGTCCTCCTCGGGAAAATACACAAGCAATGATGTCTATTTGCTTGCAAAGGTAATTGCCGCCGAGGCGAGAGGCGAAAGCTACACGGGTCAGGTTGCCGTCGGCGCCGTTGTCCTGAACAGGGTCGAGCACTCATCTTTTCCCGACAGCATCTCCGGCGTAGTCTATCAGTCGGGGGCCTTTTCCTGCGTAACGGACAGCAACTGGAAGGTTGAGCCCACCGATACCGCAAAAAAAGCCGCCCGAGACGCCATCAACGGATGGGACCCCTCGGGCGGTGCGATATACTATTATAATCCTGCCAAGACATCAAACCAATGGATACGCTCACGCCCTGTAATCGTAACAATCGGAAGTCATGTTTTCTGCAAATAGGCTGTAGTACAGTCTCAATATGATAAATCCGAAGCTGACTCAACCGCTTCGGATTTTGATTTTACTGTATAGCACTTATCAGCGACGGTAAAAATGTCGCATAAATTGCAGGTACCGCAAGTGAAAACGCGATAGATGTAAGGAAGGTTATTCCCCATCTTTCAAGAAACGCTCCGCAATAAAGAATTGCAAAAATCGGAGAAGCAAGAATTTTCAAAACGATATTCGTGTTTTTGCCGTAAATGAGCTCACGAAGAGTCAAGGCGTCCTCAATCTGCGGGAAAAGGTTTGTAAGCATCGAAATTCCGAGCCAAAGGAACACAAAGTTAACAATGTGCACTATTCCCTTATTATAGGTAAAGAATTCGCCGAGGAAATATATATTCATTGAGCCGACAGATACAAATATTATTCCCAACAAAAGGTTGAAGAAAAACGGAAAGAAGCAAACGCCGAAGCTGACGCTCCGTTTTTTGATTATCTCATGCTCTACATGACCGCAAAGCTCGGATGCGGTAAGATAGCGTCCGTCCTCAATAAGCACCTCGTACACGCGGCAGGTAAGGTGCTCGAAAAACGCCTTCATATATGCGCCGACGAAGGTAAGATATTTTACTATTATATATACGGTTGTCATTCTACGTCAAAATCTCCTTCCTTGATAATATTGTCAAGGGTGATTTTTCCGTCCTTATAATCCTTGACTTCGTCGCTGACGGTCATACCGCTCTGAGCAAAAATCTGCTCAACCTCACTGTAGCCGTCCTCGTTGCCTGCCGCCGCATAGCAAAGTGCAAGCGTGTCAAGCACCTGGATGGAATAATTGTACTCATCATATGCGGATTTAGCCGCAGTGCAGGCTGTTTCATACTCTCCGAGCGCAAGGCACGAAAGAGCCGACTGTCTGTAATATTCAAATGTATAATCATCATTTTCGGAAACCTTTTGCTTACAGAGCAGGAGGCTGTCCTCATAATTTCCCTGAATACGCAACGAGGTTGCCATAGCAACATCGGCATATGAGTCCTCGGCATTGACCTCTTTTAAGAACGCACAGTAATCGGTAACATCCTTTTGTGCTTTTACATAGAGATCGCCGAGCATAGGTCCGTAAAGCCATGTCATCTCGGGATAATCGTTCTTTATCTCTTCAAGGAAGCCGATCTGCGTATCGGCGGGCTGCTCGCTTATTGCGGCAGTGTAAAACTTGAAGTACGAAATCATAGCCTTGCTGTAGGCGTCAGCCTCGATGGAATAAGCCGCGGTTGTGGTAACAAGTCCGTCCGACACATCCTCTTCGCTGTATGTCACCGGTTCAAGGCTTTGAGTTTCAAGCGCCTCAAGCTGTGTGATGATTGTGTCATACGGCACCTCCGACGGTTCCATCGCATCCTCGGGAATATTAGAATATATTATCTCATAGCAAGTATCTCTCGTTCTTTCAAAGGCGTTTTTTTCCTCAAAGGCATTTGCCACCGATTTGAAATGCGGAAGTCTTAATTCCCAAGTCTTGAAGCTTTCGGTATATTCCTCCATATCCTGATAACCGCCGATTTTTGAGAGGTTGAGGATTGCACGCTTATAGACCATCTCACCTCTGATGCTCTTATCATTCATTGTTTCAAGGAGCGTAGAATAATCCGAATTTGCCGTATAGAGCATATTTTCCTTTTCGGCTTTCTGTGCGTTAAGTGCGTCAACATACACATTCGCATTGCCGGCAAACACATAGCAGGCATAGAAGCTGAAGCCGATCACAATAATCATAATTATGATATTGAGAAAATCAAACGGATAACGCCTCAACGCCTTATCGCAATCGGGGCAAAAATGAGAGTCGGAATTGTCTTTCGTTCCCCTCTTGTTCTCGCCGCAGCACTCGCAGAGCATATCCTCGCTGAGCACTTCCTCTTCTTCGTTTGCATCGGGTTCTTCCGTATTTGCATTTTCGGTCGAAGCCTCCGCCGCAGCCTTATCAAGCTCCTGCTGAAAGGTTTCCTTTAATTCTTCAAGCTCTTTCTTCAAAGCCTCATCACTCTGTTCGGGAAATACCTCCCCAAGGTCCTTGTCTTTTTTATCTGCCAAGAATATGCCTCCCTGTACTAATATAATAGATAGATTTTAACATCATTTTTCCGACAATTCAAACACAATCGTGTATTGTTACAGATTATTTACAATTATAAAACCATAACAAGCGTGCCGATTGTAATCAGAGCCGTACCGACTGCCGATTTCACCGTAAATTTTTCGTGAAGGAAAACAAACGCCAAAACAAGCGTAAAAAGTATGCTCAGCTTGTCAATGGGGACAACCTTTGAAACCTCGCCGAGCTGCAGTGCCTTGTAATAGCAAAGCCACGAAGCGCCCGTTGCCAGACCCGAAAGTATAAGAAAAATCCAGCTCTTTCGGTCAATTCCCATTATGCCGCTTTGCGTATGAGTGAAGAACACCATTACCCAAGCCATAAGCACGACAACCACGGTTCTTACAGCTGTTGCAAGCGTAGAATCGACATCCTGTATGCCGACCTTTGCGAATATTGAGGTCAGCGCCGCAAACACTGCGGAAAGCACGGCTAATACAGCCCACATAGAAAAGCCTTCTTTTCAAGTAGTTTTCACCGTAATCCAGTATAAATATTCTATCACAATAATATGTTCAACGCAAGCCGGATATAAATCGTCCTGTCTCGTTAAATTGGCATTCTGTAAATGTCAACTTGCGCTCGTTTCTGTACTACAATGAAGACAATGACAAGCAGTGAATGTCAAACATAAGCGGGAGATGCTGACTGTGTTTATCAACAAAAGCTATGACGGCACAAACAATATAAGCGGTAAAAATATAGCCGAAATTCGCAAGGAAATCGGAATTTCCCAAAGGGAGCTTGCGGATAAGCTGCAGCTTATCGGTCTTGATATAGACAAAAATGCCATTCAGCGGATCGAGTGCGGCAAAAGGTTTGTTACGGACATTGAACTCGTTGCGTTTTCAAAAATATTTGAGGTGAGTTTTGATGATTTGTTGAAGCTCAACCTGTAAAAATCCGTTGTACCGTATCAATTCGAACACTTCCGGCTTACAAACAATCAACGGGCTGTAAAATTACAGCCCGTTGATTTTGTTACGATTTCTAAAATTATTCAGCCAATAGCTTTTCCTCGTCAATAGCATAGCTTTCGTCAAGTGAGAAATTCACATTGTAATACGGATCACCCTTATCCAAAACTGTTTTCCACTTATCAAGGAAAATTTCCTTTTCACTGTTGAAGCGCTTAACATTCTCAGGCTTTGTGTCAAGCCCTCTGCTTATGGATTCATAATGATAAAGCTCACTGTACGGATTGAAAACTATATTCTTTCCGAGTTTTCTAATCTTCATACAAAGGTCAACATCATTGTATGCAACCGCAAGTGCTTCGTCAAAGCCGTTTACCTGCTCAAAAACGCTGCGGCGCACCATCATGCATGCCGCCGTAACCGCTCCGACATCCTGCGCATAACACATCTTGCCCATATAGCCCAAATTACTGCGCTGTGCCTTATAATGGCTGTGACCTGCAATACGGTCGGCACCGAGACCCAGAATAACACCGCCGTGCTGAACTGTATTATTACCGAAATAGAGCTTTGCGCCTACCGCTCCGACATCATCGCGCTGAGCGTACATAAGCATTTCCTCAAGCCAATTTCTGCTGATGACCTCTGTATCATTGTTCAGGAACAAAAGATACTCTCCCGTTGCCTGTGAAACGGCATAATTGTTTATGGCAGAATAATTGAACGGCTTGTCATACTTAACCGTCTTTACATTATCAAGATACGAAAGCTCCTTATAGTAATCAAAAAGCCTGTTGTCATCGCTTTGATTATCCGCAATTATAATTTCATAATTATTATATGTCGAAAGGTTCAGGACAGATTCAACACAGCGAACAAGGTCGTCGACATGATTCTTGTTGGGAATTATAACGGATATCTTCGGCTCGCCCTTTATCTCATAGCGGATATGGTAAATCGTCGGATGAGCGCGGGTACTTGTAACAACCGTGTTATAGCCCTTGCTCTCAAGGAAATCATGAACGGCTGATTTTCCGGCTTCTATAGCATAGGTTTTGGAATTGATGTCCATCGCAACCGAATTCTTGTGTGAACGCCAGAAATAAAGAAGCTTTGCAACATGAACAACCTTTGACGGATCCGACACCGCATCGGTAAGGCGGAGTATAAGGTCATGGTCCTGACTGCCGTCATATTTGCTTCTGAAGCCGCCCACCTTTTCGAGCAGAGAAGCCTTGAACACCGAAAAATGGCAGATATAGTTGTTTGCAAGAAGATTGTCTATTGCAAAATCCGGCTTGAAGTGGAAGGTGATAATATCGTTGATGTTCTCCCCCGCAAAAGTCGCCTCATCGGTATAAACATACTCTGCGCCCTTCTCGCAAATAGCCTTCATAACCTCAAACAGAGCCGACGGATGCAAAACATCATCATGGTCAAAAAGAGCGATATAATCGCCGGTTGCCATTTTTATGCAAACATTCGTGTTTTCCGAAATTCCTTCGTTCTTTTCAAGCTTTTTATAGACAATACGCTTGTCGTTCTCTGCGAGCTTACGGCAATATTCGCCGACATACGAATGCTCGTCGTCGCTTCCGTCCGCAAGGCAAAGTTCCCAATTACCGTAGGTCTGATCCACCGCAGACTGAATCATCTCAACAAGAAATTTCTTCGGTGTATTGTATAACGGTACCAAAATACTGAACTTTATCTTTTGAGGAAATTCATATTTCTCCTCCCTCGCCCTGCGCGCCGGAGTTATTGTGTGCAGACGGTCGGAATATACTTTTTTCTTAATCGGCTTGAACTCACGGTACTTTATTATTGCCTGCTTGTATCCGTTTCGTAAAAAGCATTTAAGAAAAATTAAAATCGCAAGAAGCGTTTTATTCCTTGAAAATAAATTTTTGAGTGCCTGAGTAAATCGCCTCATCGGTCCTGTCAAACGCCAATAAAAGCTGTTGACAATCTCATCGTTAGCCGCACTGACAGTTGTCATCTCGTTTGTAAGACCGTTGACCATATCCGAATATCTTACAAGTGATTTATTGAGCCTGTCTATCTGCGCCTGCTTTTTCTCGAGCTCTTTTTTGAGTTTTTCATTTTCCTCTTTTTCTGACAAAAGCTCGTCCGTATGAAGCGACTTGTTGTTTTCTCCCATAACCAATCCTCTTATCACAGAATAATTACATCACAGTATATCATAATCACCAATCAAAGTCAACCGAAGCAAGACGCTTTTCACCCCATATAAAGAGCCCCTCGATATGCGTCGCCGCTATCCGAGGGGCTTGAAAATATATCAATTTGAGTGCTTAGCAGTTCTTTTGCACAAATTTTTATGAGGAAAGCAAATGCTTTCATGTAAGCACTCCGCCGAGACGAATGTCTTTCGCTTCAATCGACATAAACATCTATTATATTTTCATCAGCACGGAGAGTAGCCACAATCAAGTCAAGCGAATCCTCGCTTTTCGGGAAAACAATCATTTTAATTGTTGAGGTTTCCTTTTTCTTTGTGCGCTTTATATCGCTCTCGTCAAGGATTTCCATTGAATGTATGGAAGCTCCCGCACGCTTAACCAGTTTTGAAATCTCCGGCACCTTCTGCGCAAGGTGCTTTACCTCTATGTAAATAACCTTGCCGGCTTTTCCCTTTACAATAACCTTTTTAAGACTGTTAAGCGTAATATAAATGACAACCGTTGCGACAATTGCGCCCCCGTAGAAGCCTGTACCGACAGCGATGCCGATACACGAAACCGCCCAAAGGCTTGCCGCCGTGGTAAGTCCCTTTACCGAAAAGCCCTCGCGCAAAATCGTACCTGCACCGAGGAAGCCGATACCGCTTACAACCTGTGCGCTCATTCGTGTAATGTCGGCTGTGGGCTGTACATTTTTTGAAATATATACCGATGTCATCATAATAAGAGCCGAACCTACCGCCACAAGAATATGCGTTCTGAAGCCGGCGGGACGGTGTGAATGCTCCCTCTCAAATCCGATTATACCGCTGAGAACAGCCGCAAGCACAAGCTTTAACAGGCAATCAAGCACCTCTCTGAGCAAATCGATTTGCCAAAGCCAATCTGCCGCATCGGTCAACCATTGCATTTATATCATCACTCTTTCTAAATTTTTTTGATTTGCGGGACAAATGTAACAATCAGAGCCCAAAGCGTTTCAAACAGTATAATCCGAACCGCGCCTGCCTGTGAAAGTCCCGAAATGAACGAAAACATTGCCATGAGAACAATGCTTATTCCCACGCCGATGTACTGTAAAATGTTTATCATCTTCCTGCGCTCCTGCAATTTAAGCGCAGAAGTGAATGCCTTGAGAAATGAGTTTACCGTTCCGTTATGAAGAATTCTGCACGGCTCGTTTATCGCATGCTTGTCGCTCATTTCCTTATACATAATGCCTGCCACCGGACTGATAACCTTTATAAAATTCCTCGGAAGACCGAAATATTGCTCAACAAGCTCTTCGGATATGTTTGCGTCCGTAGTGCGAACCAAAATGCTTACGCCCGCTTTCTCAAGCTCGCGCATATATACCGCCGTCCGCCTGTCGGCAGAATAACCGACGACAAACATTGCCGCCACCTTGCCCTCTACCGCAAGGTAAACCACCTGCCTGCCCGAACGGGTAAACACGCTTTCCTCTTCCTTGGACTGTACCTGAACATTGTGCTTTAACAGCAAATCCCTGTTTCCGACAAGCACACGGTAATTATATATCCAGCCCGAGCAGCCGAGTCTTTCCTCGTATGCAAGAGATTCTACATTCGGGAGCATTTCACGCTTTGAAAGTATTATCGAATCAAAGACATCCGTCAGCGCGCCGCCCGACTGAATCACAACTGCCGCCGTATAGAGAATAGCTTCATCAATGCGCATTGAATTGAAAAGCTTGAGTCCGTAAATTTTAGCGTCCTCTCCGCTGAAAATATCCATGGCGTCAAGCACTGTTGCGTTAGCGTCAAGAGCGTCCTCAGCCGCCTCGTAGCCTGAAATCAAGCTGTTTTCGGCGTTTAGCTTCTTATTGACATTTTTGAGAGCCGACGCACAGGAAACAACGCTTGCAGCGGGCATTGCCATAAGGAAAATACCGGTAAACGATGTTACGCCGACAAAAGCATTCCTGTTTATTACCGCAGAGATTATTCCGACAATTATTCCGGCAATGAAAGCCGCCGGAACTGTCAAATTAAACATATCTGCGGTCGGATCTATCCGTTGCGACATCTCGACAAATTTATACGGGAAATTGACCTTTGCGTCATATCGTATGTCGGGATCCTTTATCATAAGTCCCCTGCCGACCTCGAACGCTACGGTATCGTCGTCAATTTTCTTTACGGCATGTGCGTTATTCTGCTCGCGATTGATAAGAATAAAGTTACCGATGTCCGTTTTTGTCTTAAGGTAATCGCCTATATTTATCAACAGTACGGGGAACAGCGCAACTGCCGCATAGATATGCGTTCCGCTCAATACAAGGTCGCCGAAGCCCAATGATACGGCGCACTGTAAAATGCCTATAAGCAAAGATGCGGTCAATGCGGCATTTTTGTTGAATCTTCTGCTTTTAAGCTGTTCTGCACAGTCGGCTACCGACTTGAAGTTTACCGCTCCGACGGCAACAAGAATTATAATGTTTGCCGCAGAATAGACAAACGGGCTGTCGGAAAACAATGAAAAATTGCCGGTAAAGGAAGTAATTGCCGCACAGACAAGCAAAAGAGCGAACGCCAACGCCCCGACAATAATTTTCCTCTTGCCGTAAGAGAGTTCTTTCATATATATGTCATATACGGCTTTCGCATCCTTAGGGCCGAAGAACTCACGGGCTACGCTGATCGGTTGAGGATTTTGACGCTTGCGTTTTCCACGGGTCGGAGCTTCCTGCTGCGTTTCATCTTCTTCGCTTTCGTCGTTCTCCCGTACTTCGTCTTCGGGGAGAGACACCGCTTTTGTTTTTTCGTCGGCATAATCCTCTTCTTCCTCCTGCTCGGTGGCTTCGGAGTATGCGTCGCCGTCATCGATTTCTATATTCGGGAAAAGTCTGAACTTGCTCGCCTTATCTCTGCGGATTTTGCGAAGCTTAGCCTCTTCCTCTTCCTCGTTGACAATTTCTACCTCATCCTGCTCGTTAAATCCGTCAAGGACGATCTGATTCTCATCCTCTGGGAATGAGCTTGACTTTAATGCTCCGGCTTGCGTTTCCGTTTCAAGCTTTTGCTGTGCGTCGTATTCGTCAGCCGCATCGACAAGTATCGGGACAGGCGACAAGCCGTCGGTCGAGGTTTTTTCATATGTTGGCTTTTTAACGACGACGCCGTGCCTTTCAATGGTTTTCGCAGGTAAATCCTTGAGCATTTCCCTATGGTCCTGCGTTTTTTCTATGTCAAGTCTGGGCTTGTTCAAAAAGCGCTCACGGTACGGGTCTGTCTCCATACCGCCCTTTTTGGACGAACCGCCTGTTCTTATTATCTTATTTTCACCTATATGATGCGTTATGCTCTCGTCTCTGACGGCTCTCGCCTCAACCTCGTTGAACACTCGCGTTTTTTCAATGCTTATCTGCCCCGGAATCTCCTTTTCGGGCTCCTTCTCAGTCTGTTCGGGTTCGTCCGATTCTTCATTTTCTTCATTTGTCGAGCCTATAAGCGGCTCAATTTCAGGTTCGTCCTCTTTTTCCTCGAACTCCTCTAAGATGTCCTCTATACTCTTTTCGTCGAGGTTGGATTTTGCGGTTTTGCTCTCAATTGCGTTTTGCATCGCAAATTCTTTAAGTCCGAGACCCGACGGTTCATTTTCCGCTTTTTCGGGTTCTTTTGCTTTTTCTGCCTTGACAGGCTTTTCTTCCGGCTTAACCGACTCGGGGATATTCGGCTTTTCGGGAGCTTTCGGTTCTTCCGGCACGGAAACGGTATCGCTTTTTGCCTCGACCGGTTTATCGTCCGAAAGTAATGCGTCAATTTCGTCAAGCGACCAAATTCTTTCCGAGGCAGACTCCTGCCCCGTAATTCGCTTAACATCATTTAGAATCGAATCAATCGACATATCGTCGAACAAATCGTTTTTAGACATTTTCACACCCCGAATCAACTGATTTATCTTTTGCAGGATATCTCGTACATTAAAATTCCCGCCGCAACAGAAGCATTGAGCGAATTTATGTTCCCCTTCATAGGCAGGGAAACTATTGCGTCGCACTTCTGCCTTATAAGCTTGCCTATGCCCTTTCCCTCAGAGCCTATAACAAGCACGACCGCGCCTGAAAAGTCGGTCTTTTTGTAATCGGTTCCGTCCATATCGGCACCGTATACCCAGCAGCCCTTTTCCTTTAATCCGTCAAGGGTCGAAGCAAGATTCGAAACTCTTGCAACTCTCATATATTCAAGTGCGCCCGCCGAGGTCTTGCCCACGGTAAAGTTAAGCGAAGCGCTCCGCCTTTTCGGTATGATAACGCCGTGCACGCCGGCACATTCCGCCGTCCTGATTATAGCACCGAGATTATGCGGGTCCTCTATCTCGTCACAAACAACGATAAAAGGCTTTTCGCCCTTTTCCTCCGCATATGCAAGAATTTCCTCAACACTTGAATATTCGTGAGCGGCAACATACGCAGCAACGCCCTGATGGTTTGCTCCGCCGCACATAAAGTCGAGTTTTTTGGAGTCAACCTCTTTTACAACCGCACCCTTTTCCTTCGCCATTGAAGCGAGCCTTAAAAGAGCCGGATTGTTATTATTTCTCATAAGAATAATCGTGTCGATTTCTCTGTCGGATTTCAACGCCTCTGTAACTGCGTTCCTGCCGATAAGCAAATCGGGCTTTTCACTGTCGTTTTTTATCATATTTCTCTCCGTATCGGATACACCTAATCCATTTTATTAGATTATTATATCACATATAAGTAGTGCATTACAATAGATTTTTTACTATATTTTGTGGAAGCTCCGCCGGGCGTTACCGCCGAAAAGGGAAAACGCACCCCGATAAGGCTATCGGAGTGCGTAATATTATTGTATTCGGCAAATTATTTGCTTGCCTGCTTTGAATACTTTTTGAGATAAATAAATCTCATAAGTCTTGTCTCAATCGGGTTAATGGGCTTAGCCGTACCGAAGAGGTCTGCACCGACCTGAGTCTTGCAACCCTTTTCCATAACATGCTCAACGGCGGTAGCATCATATTCGCTTCCCGCAACGCAAAGAGCGCCGTTATTGTCAAGTACAACGGCATTTCTGCCCTTGAGAGCCTTAACAACCTTCTTTGCCGACTTGAGAGTGCTGTTCGGATTAAACAGTGCATGCCTTACTGTTGCGCCGCAGAGCTGTGCGAAGTCGTCAAGCAACGGCTTCATATTCTTGCCCTTCTGCGAAACAGCCATAGCCTCGGGAGAAGTGTTGTGAATGATGTAATTTACATCGTCGCGCTTCTTATAAATCATTCTGTGGAGCTCTGCAGAGTTAGGATAATCGTTACCTGCCACAAGCTCGCCCGTCTTGATGTCGATTCTTGTAACCTTGCCGTCGCCGTTTACAGCAGTGATGTTGAATACACTGCCGTCTCTTTCGCTGTTGCAAACATCAAACCTAACTGCCTTTGAAGCCTTTGCGTCGGCACATTTCTCGCCGATGTATTCGGCAATCGAGCTGAGGCTGTCGGCAACCTTGCCTGTAACCTCGTTGTATTTCTTACGAAGACAATCCTCGCAGATAACTTCGAGCTCTGACGCAACCTTTGCAGCCTCGTCATAGTCAACGCCCATACAAAGTGCGCCGTGATGAGCCATAAGAACAGCCTTTGAATCCGTTCTCTTGATAGCTGCGATAACGCCCTCACGAAGCTTTCCTGTTCCGGGAAGTCCGTACGATGCAAGCGGAACATCGTTTCCGACTACTTCCGCGCTTTTCTTTGACACGCTGTTGATGTCAAAGCCGAGAGCACCGATAACAGAAGCTTCCTTCTGATGTGTGTGGACTACGAAATTAACCTCGGGGCGAAGCTTATAAGCCGCTGCATGAATTCCTTTTTCAGACGAGGGCTTAACATCGCCGTCATAGGAGCAGTCTTCGATATTTACAAGCACGATTTCATCGGGAGTAAGGTTTTCATAAGCTCTGCCCGAGGGGGTTATAACAAACTGCGTATCCGATACGCGGCACGAAATATTACCCCAAGTACGGACTATAATGCCGTCGGCAAGGAGCTCTTTACCTGCTTTGATGACAAGTTCTTTTGCTTCTAAAATGTCCATTTGTCTCACCTCATAAAAGAGAAATACGGGACGGGCGGTACAGGCTGCCCGCCCCGTTGTTTAATCGTGTAAATGCCTGAATCAGTCTTCGGGCTTAACAGCTACATTTTCAAATACCTTGTCGAAGCAAGCAAGTGCCTGATCGATCATCTTAGGTGTATAAGCAGCTGAAGTGTAAAGACGCGAGCCTGCAAGCGTTACGAGGCCTTCTGCCATGTAAGCAGCGCCCATGTGCTGCATCTCTTTCTTACGAACGGATGTAGCGTTGAGTACGCCCGGAATTGTCCACGGCTTTGACCAGTTGATTGAATAGTGCATTGTGCCGACAGTCTCGAGGTGGCAGATAGAACCTTCGTTCCAGCATACGAACGGAAGACCGTGCTTCTTAACAAGCTCTTTAAGACCGTTTGTAAGTCTGTCGCCCATCTGACCTGCCTTCTGGCAAGCGTTTGTTCTGTCGATTTCTTCAAGAGTATAGTAACCTGCGCAGCATGAAAGCGGGTTAGCAGTCATTGTACCGCCTGTGAACGCCTTCTTAACCTTGATACCGGAATCGTCAAGGCCCGAACCGAGGTGCTTCATATATTCCTTCTTACCGCCTACGCCGCCTGCGCCCGGATAGCCGCCTGCGATAACCTTACCGAAGATTGTGAGGTCGGGAGATACGCCGAAGAAGCCCTGTGCGCCTGCCATACCGATACGGAAGCCTGTAACGACCTCATCGAATACGAGGAGTGCGCCGTACTTACGGCAAAGTCTCTCAACGCCCTTGTTGAATTCATAATCAAGCGGAGTTGTACCGCTCTCGGGACCTACGGGCTCGATGTAAACAGCTGCTGTGCCGCCACGGAACTGGTTGAGCCAAAGCTTTCTCTCAAGGTCTTCAAGGTCGCCGGGGAAGAATTCCTGCATATGCTTGAAGATGAAAATCGGAACGCCGTTAGCCTGTGTAAACTTAGAACCGGGAACACGGATGCCGTAACCCATCTGATCAGACCAGCCGTGATAAGCGCCGCCCATTTTAAGGATGTTCTTCTTACCTGTAGCAAGACGAGCGATACGAGCTGCCGTCATACAAGCCTCTGTACCTGAGCCCTGCATACGGAACATATCAACCGATTCAACAGAGTCAACGATTTTCTTAGCGAGCTTGTACTCAAACTCGTGGAAAAGACCTGTTGAGGGACCGCAAGTGTTAAGAAGGTCGATTACCTGATCACGAACCGCCTTCGGGTTTGAACCGAGTACTGTCGGGCCGCCTGCCTGAAGGAAGTCAAAATATTTGTTTCCGTCGATATCATAAAGATATGCGCCTTCAGCCTTTGTGAAAACAAGCGGGAAGGGATAGTTGAATGCGAGGTTGTGCTGAACTCCGCCGGGGATAACTGTCTTAGCTTCCTCGATCATCTCTTTCGACTTAGCACATTTCTTGTCGTAATACTCTTCTTCATAATGCTTAAGAGTATCGGGCTTGATTGAGTAAATCGGCTTTTTGATGAGTTCATCAAGTTCTCTGTTAATTGCTTTTGCGTCATGGTATTCTGCAATAGCGAATCTTGTGTCCATTGGTATTTCCTCCGTCTTCTTTTTTGTATCCACTTAAAAAGTGAATTACTATTCACCTAAATTATAGCACTTAAACACGAAATGTCAAATGCTTTTAATGATTTTTTTGTAAATTTTACAATCGCTCGCAGTTAAAAATTATCTAAACACAGTGTCTATTAGATGTTTTTTAACTATACGCATATAAAAACACACAATATATATGCAGTGAGCCTTTCAAAGCGCAAGATATGTTTGCCTGCCAATTTTTCCGGTGAATATATGGGCAAAAACACAATAAACGGTGAAAAAGTCGGGCAAGGCATAAGCCCTACCCGACATAATCAGTGCTTTGTGTCTTTTATTTCATCGAAGATACGGTTATTATCTCTCCGCTTGCTTCAACCGGAACGCTGAAGGTTACACTGTCGCCCACATTTAGGATTACGACCTTTTCCGCGTCCTTGACGCCGAGCTTATAAAACTCGTCGCCCGTATTGAGCTTGATATAGAAATAGGTTTCGCCGCCCGTTACAACAGAACGGATTTCCGTTACCGTGCCGCTTATGTCCTTAGTATCGGGCTGAACCTGCGTCTGGTCGTTCTCACCGATTTCGTCGATATTGATGTCAAGGTTTATGCCGTTCTTTTTAAGGTTGTCGGCATAGTTTTCCGTACATTCGGTAAGCGTTGAACCGATACCTACTACGGTGGACTGCTTGACATTTACCATAGCGTACATTTTAACAAGCTCACTCGAATCTTTAAGAGCCATAAAATATGTCGGCTCGCCGCTGATGTTGAGAAGCAACGGGAATGTAGCGGTGTACGAGTACTGCTGAACGGCACCCTGTGCAGAGGTCTGTGCGGTGTTCTCAAGCGCTCCCGAAATCGAATAATACTTAGCTTCCTTGGTACGCTGATTTATAAGAACGAAACCTATAATTGACTGGTCGGAGCTTATTGAAGTAACGCCGGTGTACATATACACATCGTCGTTGAGCGCAAGATAGTTGTAGCCCGAGCTTGTAACCTTAACGCCCTCCTGACCGATTATCGAGTTTATAAAGCCGTGTGAGAGCTTGCCGTAATAGTTATACTGCTCGTTGAGTATTGTTGCGGAGTAAACTCTGTCAATCCACTGCCATTCGGGGTCGGTAACAAACGAATCCGTGGGAAGCTTTGTCTCACCCGCTGTGCTTGTGGAGATTATCCGGCAGCTTCCGTCAATGGAGTTTACAATAACAGCTCCGATAACATCGGTACCTCCGAAAAGACCGATAGTCTTGTCGAGTATCGGAACTATCCAGTACGGATTGCCCTGCTCGTCAATTTCAAAGCTCGGGTCGCCGAACATATATGTCGGGAACTCAAAACGGAGATGTCTCAAAAGGTATCTGTTAAAATGCTCCGCAGGCGAATACTTCATTCCGTTTTCAAGGCGGACGATCTCGCTCTTCTGCGTGGTCATATCAACAATTATATACGCGGGAAGGCCCTCTCTCGTATTCTTTATCCATTTGAAAATATCGCCGTAGTCGAGCGAGGTAACCCTGACGGGCGTACCCTTGTAGTTTATCTGGGTCGAATATGCCGAAACGATAAACTGAGAAACCATATCCGAAAGATCGCCGAGTGTTCTTACCGCAAGATTGTTTGCCGAGGTTGCGTCAAGTGTCGGAACCGCGGAAAAATCAATCTCCGCAACATCTTCGGCGAAGTCACCCTCTTCAACGGTCAGAAGGTGCGAATACGAATTCGCCCTGAAAAGCTGTGCTCCGACAACGAAGCCGATAAGACACACAATCGCCAAAATTCCGATGATAATTCCGGGAATTCTCGAGCGTTTTCTGACATAAGGCTGATATTCGGGATGGATTGCAACCTTGCACGACAAAACGGTAAGACCGAGATATATAAGGCAGACAAACGCAATATACATATACAACTCTATAGCCTTGAAGTTAAGCGCGGGAATCATAAAGTAATACGCAATTGCCGCAAATACAGCCGTAAGAATTATATTTATGACAATTTTCTTTTTTGCGTTTTTCGGCGGAATATAGACATCCGAAACCGGCTTATCCGAGGAACCGTCTCCTCCGCCGTGTGTAAAATCAACATTTATGGGATCCATAATCTAAGCTCCTTTTCGGTAATTGAATTTAAGTATATATCATTATCGGATATTTTGCAACTTTATATTACAATTCCGCCGTTGACGGATATGACCTGCCCCGTAATATATCCCGCTCCGTCGGAGCACAGGAAAGAAACGGTATTTGCCACATCCTGCGCCGTCCCGAGCCTCGCAAGAGGAATTTCCTCTTTAAGCGCCTGCTTATCCTCTTCGGAAAACGCCGACATCATATCTGTTTCAACAACCCCGGGAGATACTGCGTTCACACATATTCCCGACAGTCCGACCTCCTTTGCGAGTGCCTTTGTCATTCCTATTATTCCCGCCTTTGCGGCTGAATAATGTACCTCGCATGATCCGCCCGTTTCACCCCACATTGAGGTTATATTGATTATCCTGCCCGACTTTGCGCTTATCATAGACGGCAGAACCGCTCTCGAAAAATAAAACGACCCCGAGAGGTCAACGCCTATCATTCTGTTCCAGTCTTCGTCGGTAATGTCGGTAAAGAGCTTCTGCTGTGCTATACCGGCATTGTTTATAAGCACATCTGTTCTTTTCCGCTCTTTGATTATTTCGTTTACGGTATTGTTAACGCTTTTTGAATCGGAAGCATCGCATTTATAAGCCTTTACATTTGGATAAAGCTCACTTTCAAGTTCTTTCGCAAGACCTTCCGAGAAATTGTAAACCGCCGCAACAAAAAAGCCGTCGGCAACAAGCTTTTTTGTTATTGCCCTGCCTATTCCCCTTGAAGCGCCTGTAACTATCGCTGTTTTCTGCATTTTCATCACCTTTTTTATTGTAGCATATCAGCACCGAAAACTACAATCTTTTTGTTTCGATTTATCTTTTTTATTTTTTTGATAAGTTTTTAACAATTTTTACTCCGATGCAAGCTTTATTTATTGACTTAAAGGGCAGTTTTTGATATTATTATATCAAATATTTCATACTATTATATAGGAGGAATCATTTTGACAGATTCAAGAACAATGGCGTACATAAATATGTATGCGGTACTCGGAACACTCGAAAATCTTTGCGAGCTTGACGGCAAAGCAAGGGAGCTTATTTCCGGAATGAAAAAGCCCGTTTCAATCGGCTTTACCGTTACGGACGGACCGAGCGCAACGATAACCTTTTCTTCAAAGGGCTGTCGTATGGAGGACGGCTTAAAGGAATGCGATATCAAAATTCCCTTCTCCTCCTGCGAAAAATTCAACGGAATGATCGACGGAACGGTTACACCCGTACCCGTTAAGGGCTTTACGAAGATAAACTTCCTTTTGAAAACCTTTGTCGCACTTACTGACAGGCTTGCCGAGCTTATGCGTCCGACAGAGGATATGCTCAAGGACAGAGAAACCTTTATTCTCTCAACTCAGCTCACATTTTACACCATTTGCGTTGCAATGGCACAGATAGCCAATCAGGACCCCATAGGTCAGGCAAGCGCCTCCTATATGGTTGACGGCGACATTTTAATCGGTATCAAAAACGGTCCTATGGGAACAATCCGTGTTAAGGACCATCATCTTGTCGCAATCAAAAAGGCTCCCGAAAGTCCGAGAGCCGTTATGACCTTTGCTGATTATGACCTTGCAAGCGACCTTTTCAACGGCAGGGTAAACGCTCTTGAAGAGCTCGGCAGAGGCACTGTTGAAATCAAGGGTATGGCTTCAATGGTCGACAATATGAACAGACTTCTTGACAGAGTCGCTTTGTACTTAGCATAAGGAGGAAAAACAGATGAGTAAATTTCCCGAATACAAACACGATAAAGGCCGTGAATACTTTGACAGGGCGCTCAAGGTAATTCCGGCAGGCATATACGGACATCTCGGACCGTCGGAGGGACTTTGGATTCCGATAAACAAATGGCCCTTCTTCTCGGAAAAGGCTCAGGGCTCATATTTCTGGGATGTTGACGGCAATAAATATATCGACTATATGTGCGCTTACGGTCCCAATGTTCTCGGCTATAACGACCCGGATGTTGACGCAGCGGCTATGGAGCAGCTCAAAAAGGGCAACTGCACAACCTCTCCCGGCAAGGTAATGGTTGAATGTGCTGAAAACCTTGTTGACACCGTAGCTTCCGCCGACTGGGCGTTCTTTTGCAAGAACGGCTCGGACACGACCACGCTTGCGGTTATGAGCGCAAGAGCTCACACCCACAAGAAAAAAATGATTTTCCTCAAGGGCTATTACCACGGTGACTTCCAGTGGGCTCAGAAAATCGACTATCCCGGTATTCTCCCCGAAGAGGTTGCAAACAATGTTGTCGTTCCGTGGTTTGACATAAAGGCTCTTGACGAGGTATGGGACAGATATGACGGCGATGTTGCGGGTCTTATCGCTCAGCCATACGACCACGGCAACTTCAAGGATAACGAAGTGGCTACAAAGGAATATTGGGCTTCCGTCCGCAAATGGTGCGACGACCACGGCGTAGTTCTCATTTTCGACGATGTACGCACGGGCTTCCGTCTTGACCTTGCGGGAAGCGACCACTACTACGGCATTAAGGCAGACCTCATCTGCTTTTGCAAGGCGCTTGCAAACGGCTATAATATGTCGGCTCTCTGCGGCGGCGAGCATATGAAAGCTACCGTTTCGGGTATGACCTACACGGGCTCCTATTGGATGAGTTCCGTTCCGTTTGCGGCTTCAATAGCCTGCATCAACAAGATGAAAAAGCTCGACACCCCAACCCTGTTCCGCAAGCTCGGCACACAGGTTACGGAGGGCTTTAAGGCGGCAGCGGCAAACAATGGCTTTGACCTTGTTGTTTCGGGCGAACCGGCGTTGTTCTATCTAAGAATAGCAAACGACGACAGCCTTATGCTTCATCAGGAATGGATTGCGGAATGTGTATCGAGAGGTCTTTTCCTCGCTTCGCACCACAACCATTTCATAAACGCTTCTCTTACCGAGGACGACATCAAGGTTTCCGTGGACATTGCGGAGGACGCGTTCAACGCAGTACGCAAGAACCACCCCGAGCTGTTTTAATTTAGGATTCTGACGGGCGGAACTTGCCGCCCGTAATATAAAAAGGAGGCAATTCTATGGCTAATTTACCCAAGCAGGAATGGTTGGCACTCGAAAATAAAGCTTATGACCTTCGTAAGCTTTGCTTGCAGACAACAATGTGGGCAGGCAGCGGACATATCGGCGGCGGCTTGAGTGTAATGGATCTTCTTACCGTTCTTTATCACAAATATCTCAACATCAAGGTTGACGACCCCCAGTGGGAGGACAGAGACCGCTTTATCCTCAGTAAAGGGCACGCAGGCATAGCTTACGCTCCCGTACTTTGCGACAAGGGCTTCAACGACCCCGAGCAGCTTAAAACATTTAACCTTTCGGGCTCAAAGATGGGAATCCACCTTGACTCAAACAAGGTTGCGGGCGTTGACGCTTCGACAGGCTCGCTCGGCCACGGCGTTTCCATTGCGGCTGGTACGGCTCTTGCGGCAAGACTTATGAACAAGGATTACCTTACATATGTTGTAACGGGCGACGGCGAGCTCGGCGAAGGCTCAAACTGGGAAGGCTTTATGACCATTAACCACTATCAGCTTTCAAACTGCATCGTATTTATTGACCGTAACCACTGTATGATTGACGGCCCGACAGAGGAAGTTATGAAGCTTGAGCCCCTCGCAGACAAGATGAGAGCATTCGGCTTCAATACGCTTTGCGTTGACGGCAACAATATCGGCGAGCTTTGCGACGCTATCGACGAAGCTGTTGCAAGAAGCAAGGAAAAATGTGCTCCGACCTGTATCCTTATGGACACACAGAAGGGCGCAGGCATCAAGTCAATCGCAGGCGACTATCACTGCCACTATATGGCTATTGACGACGACACCTTTGCAAAATACAGCAAGGACCTTGAAGAGGATTACCGTCAGAGAGTTGCAAGAGCGGAAAAGGAGGGCAAATAATTATGGCAGGCGGATTTGTATATAACGCAATCGACCAGACGGAAGTTGCAACAGCCGAAATCTACGGCAAGGCAATTTCGGATATAATGCAGAAGGACCCCAAGGTTTGTGCAATCACAGCCGACCTTGCAAAGTCTACAAAGTTGGGCGATGTTCTTAAAACTTGCCCCGAAAGAGTTATCAATGTAGGTATTGCGGAGCAGGATATGTTCGGCATAGGCGCAGGTATGGCGAGAGCTGGTATGATTCCTTTCATTTCGGGCTTCTCGGTATTCACATCAATGCGTGCCTGCGACCAGCTCCACACCGACATCTGCTATCAGAATGTAAACGCTAAAATCATTGCCACTCATGCAGGTACTTCGTTCGGTCAGGCGGGCTCGACCCACCACGCAATCGTTGACCTTGCAATAACAAGGGCAATGCCCAACCTTACGGTTATCGTTCCCGCAGACGGTCTTGAAACGGCAAATGCCGTAAATGCGGCTTATGAAAACTACGGACCTTATTACATCCGTATCAACCGCGGCTTTGACCGTGTCCTCTATGACAATATGGACTACGGCTTCGAGGTCGGAAAGGCTGTTGAAATTCATCCCGGAACCGACATCACGGTTATTGCTTGCGGCTCATGCGTATTCCAGGCAAAGCAGGCTGCGGAATTCCTTGAAAACGCAGAGGGCTTAAAGGTTCGTGTACTCAATATGCATACCATCAAGCCGATTGATAAGGACGCAATTATCAAGGCGGTTATGGATACAAGAAGAATTATAACCGTTGAGGACCATTCGGTTATCGGCGGTCTCGGCTCGGCTGTTGCCGAAGTTATGGCTGAAGCAGGCAAGGGCTGTGCGTTCAAGAGACTCGGTCATCAGGACAAATTCGCTCCCATCGGTCTCCACGAGGACATTATGTCCGAGGTCGGCATCGACGCAAACGGCATAATCGCCGCTGTGCGTGAGGTTATGAAAGCCGACTTCGAAGAGGACGATAACTGGGACGACGATGTATAAGAAATACATTGAGATTGATTATATATCGGAAAGTGAGTTGATTAAATGCATACTAAAGAAGAGCTTTATGCCAATAAAATATTTTTCAATGCCGCATTGCCTCTTATCAAGGTAATTGCGCAGGATGTTCCGTCGCTTAAAAAGCAGTACGAAAAGGTGCACGCCGTTATTCAGGTAAGTGCGCTCGACCCGGACGCAGAGGGCGGAAAAATCGGAATGCATTATGTTATAAACGGACCCGACGATTGGCTTATTCATCTTAACAAGGTTGACCCCAAGCCGCATATCGAGCTTGAATTCAAGTCCGTTGAAGCGATGAACGCATTCTTCAAGGGCAAAATTTTGCCCGCAACTCTCCCGAAGATGAGAGGAATTGCAAAGCATTTCGGCGCTTTCAAGGCATTCTTGATGACGCTTCTTAAAATGTCGAGCGTGCTTTCGGCAACCACTCCTCCCGAAAAGGAAGAGGACAAACAGCTTATGGTTAAATGTATGTTCTATCTCCTTTCGAGCGGCATAAGCCAGCTTAACAAGATGGGACACGAAGAAATACACAACTGGACGCTCAAATCCCCCGACCGTGTTTACGCACTTGCGGTTGACGGTCATCCCGAGGTTTCGGCGTTTATCAGAATTAAAGCCGGCAAGTCAAGAGCAGGCAGAGGCGAATACAAACGGGCAATGCCGTTCTTCACACTTCGCTTTGACACACTTGATTCGGCTCTCGGAACGCTCCTCGGAACAGACGATATGCTTACCGCTGTCAAGCAGGGTCATATCATTATGGACGGTGCGCCCGAGTTCGGCGGTCAGTTCGGCGGCTTTATGCTTGCTGTCGGCGACTTGGCTAAATAAAGCCGAATATCATTACTTACAAAAAGAACCTATCCGTAAGGATAGGTTCTTTTCTTGTCCTTAGTATTTTTCAAATCAAGCGCATCGACCACATAACACTTTATGGCAAGTTAAATTTAATTTATTTTTTAATCAGTCACTGTGTTTAACAAACATATAAAACTTACACCTTCGTTTTAGGTAGACTATCTGTGTCATCTTCATCGCTTGAATTGTTCAAAAGATAGTTATTTAGCTCATAAAATGTTATTAGTTTACATTTGTCTTTGCAATTATTGATCACTTCATTTTCAACTTGTTAATTATAAAATCTCTCAAGAAAGATAATGCAACAATAATTATTGGTATTGCGACCATAATTATTGTTATTTTTGAGCTACCAATCAATGAACATGCTTTAGCAAAACTATATATTACTATTTCTGAAATGACCAATATTAAAATCAAACAAATAGTAGTGATTGTATAGAATCGTTTTTTATTCATATCCATCTGTGCCTCTATATATTTCTTTAAAGGGTATATTTGCTATATGGGCCATACACATCCCCAGTGCTCGGTCGAAATGTCCAATCTAAGCGCGCTTGTACAGAGCCATTATTTTGGACATGAGTATAGCCAACACAGTCTACATAAGCGCCTGCACATGCAGCAGCAACCACACTCAGAGCAGTCAGCCCAATTTTTGCAATAACGCCAATTTTTCCAACATTAGGAATAACAGTGGCAATAACAGCAGCAAGGGCAGCAGCCGCAATTCCCTGAACCCATGTTATGCGCTTGGTAGTTGAATCATGTAATTTCCAATAATTTTCAGATAACGGTGCTATAACATTTCTATTGCAAGAATTATTCAACGAAACAGCATTTTCAATTTACGCTATAGGTTCATCATTTAAAAATACCGTTCCAGAAATTTGATTATAATAGAGAATATCTTCGGTATTTAAAGTTAAATTTATTATATGCGTAAATGTTTCTCCGTTAATAGTTTCATCTACATATTGATAATCCATTCCGTCAATTTTTATTATATCCTTTTCAGCAGTATCAGACTTTCTACCTGCCGCCGCTGTACTAAAAGTACAAGTGCTTATAATAATCAAAACTAAAAATATACAAATTACTTTTTTCTTCATTATAACTCTCCTTTTAGATTGTTTCCTTTTGATATATGTTTTTTATTTTGAAAATGTGCAAATTTTTAAATCACTTAAAAGTCATCTCCCCCCTTTCGACTTTCTGTTCTTATTAAAGTCTTTATTCCCCCTTTCTTGAAAATTTCATTATAGCAGAGCACCCCACATCATTTTGAATTTTATCATTAGTTAATTCTTATTCACGCACACTTTAATCCGTGCGAAGCGCCCGCAATTTTTCATACTTCATTCTTCATTTTTCATTCGCCCGCAAGGGCGCTGCCCCCGCCCTACCGATTAGATATACATTTTACTCTGTGCGGTTATTTATAACTTTTACCTCTTCACTCTTCACTATTACCTATTACTTTACTTAATGTGCTCTGTTCCTGCCAATCGGTTTTGACTTCTCCGTTGTCGACAAACACAAACAGGCGGTTTTTAACCTGACCAACGGTCGTAAAGCTGTTTTTCGCTTCGTCATATTCTCTCAAATCGGTTGTGATTTCAACCACCGACATATTCTTGCCGTCGCTCAACACTGTATAGGTACTGAACGCAGGCGCATTTTCGTTCGTTGTAAAGGAGCCGAGTTTTGCCTGAATTTCGCTGTTGAGCTTTTCAAGCTGTTCGCCGTCCGCACCGTGCAGTTTAACCGCCGCAAGCTTGTAATCGCTCACATTCCAAACGACCGCCTTTGAGAGCGAAGAATTGTTGTAAACCGTCAGCGCAAGCACCGCAACGAGCTGAACAAAAATTATTACCGCAAAAATTTTTATTTTTTTCATTTTGCCTCGCCTCCCGTTTTAACAACAGCTACATATGGCACATCATCAGCCCCGAAGCTTATCCAAACCTGCCACTCGCTGCCGTTTTCCGCACCCGAAAGTGTGTAGGCAAAATCATTTGCGGACGAGCATATTTTTCCGCTTTCATATCGGGGACAAGACCGTTTCTTCTTACATACTGCTCGGAAATCCACTCCGTCTGCGAAGCAAGGGAGTATTCGTTTACATACCTTCCACCGTTCGCGTGGCTCTTTCCGTAGTCGTGCTCGGAAGCGCTTTCGTAAAATTTCAACGGAGCGCCCGTCATTTGACCGTTCGCCGACATTTCGGTAATGCTTACATTCTCATTGAGCTTCCACTTTCTCGGCACAAGCTCGGCAATTTGAAAAATCAGCAGTACCAATACCGCCGCCTGCATAAGCGCAAGCAGACCCCACCAAATCCGTTTCTGTGCTTTCATAAAAAAGCCCCCTTTTATATTATTTTCCGGCATCATACTGCCCTGCCGACATAAATTCGGCTTTTCTGTTCTCAAGCTGATTTATGCTGATTTTTTTGTTACGGTTAAGGCGTTTTAAATTTTTAACGGCTGTAATAAAGCAAATTATAAGGATTGCGGTAGTTGAAAGGAACAGTATCCGTGAAAACGCCATAAATATTCCGGTTATATACGCCGCCGCTTTTCTCGGATTTCCGGCGTCGCTGATAAGCATAAGGTCGAAAAATTCATTTGATATAATTCTAAAAACAACGGCAAGTACAATTGCAACGGCATAGACCGCAACTACTACCGCCAGCGACTTTAAAAGCTCGCGCTTTCTCTCGGAATAATTTTTACCTATCTCGTTGTACTTTGATATATATTCGGACCGAGTCATACGCACCTCTTTGTTAAGGAAGTCCATATTCTCACCGTAAAGCTCTTTGAGATATGTACGGTCCATTTTCTCGCTCTCTGAGAAGGTGTCGATATTGTCAATACCGTAGCGGTCGGTTTCATTCACCTGCGAGTTCATACCTTATTTTCATCAAAAGCTCCGCTGTTATTCTTTTCTGCCATAAGTACACCCCTCAGGATTTTACATCATACTGACCCTCTGCCATACATTCCTTTTTGCGTTTTTCAAGCTTGTCAATAGCCTGCTTCCTTGACTGCTGTCCGTCCCTTATGCGTTTGAGTAATGTAAGTAAAAAGAATATAAATACGGGTGCAGAGATTATAAGCACCCACCTGTGCAATATCATAAACGCCGAAGCGACAACCGCTTCGTCCGAGCCTCCGGTTTCTCCAAGTCTGCTTGAAATTATCAAAAATACTGTAGAAATAAGCAGTGTAATACTGAAAAGCAAGGTCAGAAACAAGAGACTTTTGAAGGTTCCTTCCATTTCTTTTTTATAATTTTCCTGTATTTGATTGTACTCGGCTATATACTGTGCCCTCGTCATACGGATTTCCTTGACAAGCATATCCATATCATCGCCATACAGCGCAGAAAGATATTCGCGCTCTATCTTGTCGTTTTCGGCGAAGGTATCGGTATTGCTGCCGTAATATATTTCACTCAGCGAAGGTTTATTTTCAGGTGTTTTGTCGTTTTTAGTATTTTCAGAGAGTATTTTATTATTTTTTTCTTTCATATTATCCCCTCCGATTTCAATATACATTTAATTTTTCAAATTGTCAAGGCAATTCATCAAAATATACATTATGCATTTGCAACAAAAAAGCACCGACAAATTTGTCAGTGCTTTGAAAATATGCGTATTATTTGTATTTTATTTCTTGGCTTTTGAGCTTTCCCCTGCGTCAATGAGAAGGTTTGCACCCGAGAGAATAACAAGACCGATGAATATTACCAGCATTATTACCCAAGCGGAGCTTAAATTGAAAGTGGATACGCTTGCAATATACGGCAAAAGCATCTTCATAAGAGCCGACTCAAAGAAATTTCCGAGATTTACCGTGCCGCTTACAATCGGTGCGGAAAC
>CAVFQD010000022.1:0-25762 GCA_963624605.1 Eshraghiella crossota
TAAAGCGTTCCTTTTCCCCCGGTAGAACCGGGGGTTTTCATCAATTGCTAGACAACAACAAAAGAGCAAGGCGAAAGCCTTGCTCTTTTTTAACTGAATTTGTAAATTAACGCTCAGTAAACTATAGAACTGATCAATCTTTCTTTTCAGTAGTAGTTTAATCGTTATGGTTAGCATCTGCGGTTTTGCAAGTTACCTTATAAGTAATTGTTCCGCCATCAGATCCATCAATAGCGATGTCATATTCTGTATCGCCAGTGGGGCATTTCGGAAGAGATCCGCCTTCAAACATATTAAGGAATGTAGCATTTTTAGCTGCTACTGCACTGCTCAATTGAGAAACTGACAATGTTGCGCCGTCTTTGCCGCCTGTCATCTGATAGTTTGTGAGATTCTCTTTGATAATTCTCATATTTGACTGACATGTTTTCTTTTCTGCGTTCTTAGTTACCGCACTGTAAACCGGGATAGCTACTGCAACAAGGATACCCATGATAACAACAACGATCATCAATTCAACGAGTGTGAAACCTTTTTTACTCATAAGTTTTCTCATGATAAATTTCTCCCTTTTTTAGTAGAATTTATATAATGGGTGGATTGCCCAAAATACCTTTTTGAGAAAGATTAACGAGAACATTCCGTAACCTTTATCTGCATTATACACCAATGTTTTTTGTTTGTAAAGAGTTTTTTATAATTTTTTTACAATTTTTTAATTTTTATTTCCAGCTGCCGTGAGCGACGCCGCTTTCGTTTTTACACTCGACTTTAACCGACTTTCCGCCGTCAGAAACAGTAACGGTGTAGTAGCCGCCGTCCGTGGGGCAGGTCGGGAAAACGCCGCCGTCAAAGCAGGCAAGATAAGCCGATGTAAACACGCTTTGCGCCTGAGCCTGCGACTTTATTTCAGCCGAGGTCGTACCATCCGTGGCAAAAATCACCTTCGTACCCTCGTCCGTATTGACAAGCGCACATTGCTGCGCCCCTTTGACAATTATTTCCTGGTTGGCATGGCAAGTGCGTTTTTGCGCATTTTTGGTAACCGCAGCGTAAACCGGAACGGCTACGGCAACCAAAATACCCATTATCACAACAACAATCATAAGCTCGACAAGCGTAAAGCCTTTTTTGTCCTTTAATCTTCGCATAAGCATATCCCCCATACTTATCGTGAAAATTCCGTGAATATTTCGTACCGTTAACAGTATATTCCGATTTTCCCGCTTTGTCAACCCTTAATTTGAAATCACTGCGTGTTTCCCCTTAATTTCAAATGAAAACGGTTTAGGGCAAAAAAACTTGCGGTTTCAAAATCAAAACCGCAAGAAACGAATTTATTATTTTGTCAGCCCTTTGCCGATACGATAATCACAGTTCGAGCGAGTTCTCATTCAGCAGGAATTCATAAAGTCCGAGATGAAGAATTCCCTCCTCGTCCGTCCACGCCTTTGCCGAGGATTTGGTGATGATTATCTTTTTGAAAAAATCCTTTGTTTGTCTGAACGGTCTCAATTCCGTTTCAAGCTTAGACGGCTCGGAAACATTCAATGCGGACTGTATATAATATTTCTTAGTTCCTCTGTTTACCACGAAATCAATCTCGCACTGCTTTTTTGCCTTTTTTCCGTCAACTGTTTCCGCAAACTCAACCACTCCGACATCAACCGAATATTCACGGCACAAAAGCTCGTTGTATATAATATTCTCCATTATATGCGTTTCTTCCTGCTGCCTGAAATTAAGTCTTGCGTTGCGAAGCCCGATATCGGTGCAGTAATATTTGGACGGTCGCTCAAAATACTTTTTTCCTTTAACATCATAACGCTTTGCGTTGCTGAACAGAAACGACTCCGTAAGATAATTCAGATAGCTTGAGACCGTTGTGCTTGACACCTTAATCCCCTTTACCGTCTGCAAGGTGTTTGAAATTTTGCTTGCGTTGGTAAGCGAACCGACAGAGGAGCAAAGGTCGTCCGTCAATTCGCTGAGCACATCGGGCAATTCAATGGCGTAACGCTCTGCAATATCCTTAAAATACACCTCGGTAAAAAGCGTTTTCAGGTAATTTGTTTTTTCAGGTTCGCTCTTTTTTGCCAAAACAAGCGGCATACCGCCGTAAAGAGCGTATTCCTCATAGGCGTCGGATTTGTCTCCGCCCGCAAATGAGTAATATTCCTTAAATGAAAACGGATAAACCTTAATTTCGTCGCCTCTGCCGCGAAAAGCTGTCAAAATGTCCTTGGTGAGCATTTTCGAGTTGCTTCCGGTTACATAAATGTCAACATTACGAAGCCGCATAAGCCCGTTGAGTACATTGTAAAGCCTGATGTTCTCGGGATTTTTGAGCTCAGCCCTTGTAATTGCGTACTGCACCTCGTCTATGAGAATATAGTACATATCCGAATTTGTAATTTTACTGCGAATGTATTTTGACAGGTTGTCGGGATTCCGACAGTCTAAAAATTTGTCGTCGTCCAAAGCTATTCTGATTATTTGCTCCTCTTTAACTCCGCTTTCAATAAGATAGTCATAAAAAAGGTTAAACAGCAAAAAACTTTTTCCGCACCTTCTGATTCCCGTTATAACCTTAATCAGACCGTTTTCTTTTCTGTCAATTATCCTGTTAAGATATTCATCACGCTTAATAACCTGCATTGCCATCCTCCGTTCATTTGAAATTTAGGTGCATTTTCCCCTTAATTTCAAATATAGTTTACCACAGTTTTCACAGATTATCAACACTTCATTTGAAATTCAGGTGCATTTTCCCCTCAATTTCAAATGAAAACGCTTTAGGGCAAAAAAACTTGCGGTTTCAAAATCAAAACCGCAAGCCTAACATTTTATTATTTTCTCAACCTTTTATCATTGCGATAACAACAGCAGTATCGGTAACAAGCTCTCTGCCTATCCTCTTGAAAGCGTCGTTCCTTGAACCGAGCGCAATTATCGCAGGCGACCACTCGTTGTAATACTTGTCGATTATAATGTCGCCGAGATATGTGCCTTTAAGAGTATTGTCCCTGAACTCACGCAAGGTGTTGACAACCGCACCCTCCATATCCGTGCCTGCCATAAGCCATCTTGTGCCGCAGGTAAACGCGGTTTCGGTTGTGCCGGTGTCTGCGTCAAGCGCACCGCCGAGCGAATCGTTATATGAAATGAATTTTATTACATTTGCCGTTTTTGAGAGGTTCGGATATGCCAAATCGGACTGAAGCTTTTCGGACGAGGGATAGCCCTCCGCCTCCGTTCCGAGATCCCAGCCGGCGGAATACGTACTTGTGATATATTCGCCCTCGTCGCTGTTACAGTTGATTTCTCGGCTTGTCGAAAGCATATTGTCGAACGAATATGACGAGTTTATATCATATTTTGCCGGCAGATATTCCCTGTTGCTCTTAATGCTGACGGTAATTCCGGCGTCAAGGTACCTGTGCGCCTTTGCCGTGCCGTCGGTATTTGTCGGGCTTTCGGCTTCCTTGTTCTGCGTGGTGTCCCACTGGAACACATCAACGCCCACGCTGAATTTAATATCCATCTTCAACGGGTCGTCAAACTGCGAGCAGAATTTTATTGCAACGGCGTTCGATTCGATATTTACCGAGCCGTCGGAGTTTACTGTATGCTTGGGAGCCAACGAATAAAAATATCCGTTATAGGTAAAATAATAGGTGTACTGATTTGTCGCTTTCGTAAAGGTAAGCTTTCCTGTCGTTTCGTCCTCGGTGAATGTGCCGAGCTCGGGACAGGAGGCAAGGGTCTTGTTCGCCTGAAGCGTATCCTGATCCTCATAGAAAAGGTCAACCCTTGTCGCCGTCGAAAGCGAGGTCTTTGTTGCGTCCCTTTGGAACTGAGCGACAATGTACTCAATCTGCGACTGGAGCAGGAACTGCTTTTCAACCATATCGAAGCGTTTATAGATGCTCGACCAAAGCTGTGCAGTAAGACCAAGAACGAGCAGTAAAATCGTCAGCGTTACAAGAAGCTCAACGATTGTGAAGCCTCTCCTGTCATGTTTAGTTTTATTGAGTAACTTAAACATAATTTTACCGCCCTTTCCTATATTCCCAAAATCTTATCCCTGTGAAGCGATTGCGTTTATGCCGGTGAGGTCAATTTCCTGCTTGTTACCGCTTGCGTCGAAGTAAACTGCGGTAGCGGTCGTGCTGTTGTACGAGCCGTCCGCACGCTGTGTTCTGACAAGCTTCCACGAAGCTGCGTCAGCCGGATTTTTGGTGTAATACATAACCGCCTTTTCGTCAAGGTCGTTTTCGCCGTTACCGTTTGCGTCCTGATAGCCGGTGAGATACCACATTCCCTGCGAATAGGTAATGGAAATGAAGTTTATATTGGTTGCATTGTCAATCTTAACCGCTTTCCATGCGTAGAGGTGGTTTGCTTCGTCATAGCAGTACTTGACATTGATGTACGAAGCCGCTTCGCCGTTACCCGAATAGCAGTTGTTTGTTGCACAGTACTGCTCGGGAGCTTTTCCGCTCTGCGTGCCTACCGCTACCCAGCAGTCATCCGCATATTCGACATCGGTTATCGACTTGAGCACCGATACGAAGCCGTAAGTGTCCGAAGTACCGTTTTTAACGCTTGTATAATCGTAGAATTGTGCACGGTCGTTACTGCTTCTGAGCTTTTTATATGTTATTGAACTCAAAGCCGTGTCAACAGACCTTGTTACGCCGATTCTGTCAGCCCAGGTATAGCTTTCGAATTCCTTTGTAACAGCTGTTATCTTTGAATTTGTCGGAGTTTCGTAATCGTAGTTCCAGCTGAACAGCGAACCGTCGTTTGTGCCCCACATAAACTGCGGCTTAGAGTCCCAGGTAAGACCCCAACGAACCGTTGTACACTCGGTATCAGCCATCGGATGGCAGTTTGTGCCGAAGCCGGAAACGCCCTGTGTTATTGTCGGCGTTGTGCCGAGCTGCGGCGATTTTCCGTCCGAGTACGAAATATTGAAATACGCCCTGTGATAATTTGTGTTCCAGCCGAGAGCCGTCTCGACGCCCGAGCTGTTCTGATACTGGTCAGTTCCGTAGAACTGGTGGAATACATTGGTTTCTTTTTTTAGTGACCAGCCCTTGCCGGACTCCATCGAACCGGTTGTGTCGTTATTACTGCCGTCACCGGTTGCCCTGATGTAAACAAGTCCGGTATTATACGCCTGACCGAGACGGGTAGCCCACGAATAATCCTGAAACAGATAACTCAACGAATAACCTACCGCAACCGAAATGTTGTTTCCGGTAATATCATCGTGGAAGCTGTCGACATCAAGCATTGTAACATTGTTTCGCAGTCCCGAGCTGAAGAAAGTACTGTTATAAGAAGCATTGCCGTATGGGTCCTTAAAGTAATAACTTGCGCCTGTCAAGCCCGAAATAACAGGTACTGCCGGATTTTCCACACCTATTGCAAACGGTTCCGAGAGATAGCCGACGGTAATATCGACTTCCTCACCTGCGGTGAGATAAAAATCCTCGCCCTGTCCCGTAAGCAGCTGGCCTGCAACAGCTACGCCGTTGACGGTCGTTCCCGGCAAATATGCGTAGGTCGTACTGTTTTTGCTCGGAGCGGGATATTTGGTGTTTTTGTCAGGACTTGTAATAATCGAATTATCATAGTAGTTGAGCAAATTCTTATAGCTCAAGGAACTGAATACATCATTGGAAAGCCTTGTCGAAACCGTATAAATATCGCCGAACAAGCCCGTGGGATACCACGAGTTCGTCTTTGAACTGTATGCCGCACCGAGAGAAGCAACATGGACATACTTCGACCAGCCGCCCATATTTGCGGTTTTCCAACCGTAAACATCCGTTACTGCAGGGATATATCCGCAGTAAAGTGTGTATGACTGCTTGGGGTAAACATCCTTGGTCTGTTGGCTGTTACCGGTTATCGGATAATAATTTGAATTTGACTTGTCAATTTTAATTGCGCCGACTGATGTAATTGTTATCAGCGAACTGTCATCGGTATATTCATAATTTGTTGCCTTTTTATAACCTTCTATGTTAAGCGTGGAGCCTGCAACAGCACTTTTTGTCGAAATCCAACCGATTATACTGTCGTACTCTCCGCTTCCCATACCACTGTCAAAGCCGTAATATTCGTAGTTTTTTCCGAGCCATGTTCTGGTTTTATAAACGCCCGAAGATGTAAGGTAATAGTCCTCTGCGCCTGTAACATTTGCCGTAAAGTAGTTGAACGCTACCGCCTGATATTTATAACCGATAGTAATTTTATCCGAGTCAAAGAGAACATTGTGCGTTCCCTTTTGGAAGCCGCTGTTCGCCTCTCCTCTGTATATGGTCTTATACATAGCCTGAGTTGTATTTTCCTTTGTAAAGGTCTCATGGCTTGTTGTGGATTTGTCATTCGACTCGTTAAGATAGTTGTCGTAGTTATTGAGAACATCGCCGCCCCAGTAGTAGTTTCCGGTCTTTTCGTTTCGCCAGAAACGCCTTACCTGACCTGCGTCGCCGCCCATAACATAGTAACCGTACTTGTTGTCGCCGCCGTTGCCGTCGTCGCCGTCGCCCTTTTCAACCCACTCGACATCGTTCATTGCGGAGGTGAGCGGAGCACCCGTCATTTCCTTGGCGATAAGGTCCATGTGTCCGTTTGAGTCAACGCCGCTTGTTACATAATAGTAGTATTTTCCGTTGGACGCCTGCTCGCCGACCAGTATGATTTCGGGAGCGCCGATTTCAACCTCAACGCTGTACTGAAGGTCGCCGACGCCCTGACCGTATTCAATTATAAGCGGAGAATGCTCAAAATTGATAACATTGTTACCGCCCTTTATTGTGAACACCGCTACATTGGTGTTTCCGTCCTTTTTGAACTTGATGTCATAATACTGCGTGCCGACGGTTTGCTTTTTTCCGTCTTCGTCTGTATAGCTTACCTTGAAATGCCAGCCTGCCGCACTTGCTGTTTTACTTTCCGCGTCCAAATTAAACGCAAAGCCCTTGGGAACAACGGTAATGTCCGTTGTCAAAAAGTCATCCGTAAGGTTTGACGGGAAGCAGAGCATACGGCTCGTGGTATCGTTGGTATAAAAGGTCGAATACGAATTCGGCGTGTTCGGATTGCTTGCGATAATCGTGCCGTTTACCGTTCCGGCAGAGGTGTCTGCACCGAAGGAAATGGGAGCCACCGTGGAATCACCCTTCTTTGTCATTGTCAACGGGACATCGCTTACCGAAATTTCATATCCTGCGGCGTTTTCGCCCTTGTTTGCGATAAGCCTTTCAATAATGCTGACCTTTTCATAAGAGGTGCGTGTAATCTCGCCCGCCGTGCGGATGTTTTTGAAATTTTGAAGAAAAAGCGGAGTAAAGGTAAAGATTATGAGCATCACCAATGCCATGGCAACGAGCATTTCGACAAGCGTCATGCCCTGCTCCTGCTTTACCGTACTTTTAAGCCTGTTAAAAATACTTTTCATATTGCTCCTCCCATCTTTTTTCTTGTCGCCTTATTCCCATGTAAGCGAAGCTGCGTCCGAGGGATCGGGCGGTATAATTGAACTGTATGTGTCCTTGGCGTTGTTGTCAACATCGATTTTTCTCATCAGATTCTTTGTAATATTACCTGAGCCGTCGCCTACAACATATTGCGTAGGCTCATCACCCTCGGCTGTCTGATAATAAATCTGAATTATATCCTCAAATCTGTTGATTACATTCTGCGAATATTTATTGCTTGCGATTGCATAGTCAAGGAAGTATTTGAGCAAATCGACGCCGTATTCGTTTTCACTGCCCGAGTTCTGCGTTGCGTCGTCGTCGAAGTAATAGACATCTCCCGCTGAAAAAGCCTTGTACCTGTAAACGCCGACATTAGGCATCTCAATGTTTACATAGACATCGCCGCCGAAAAAGACCTTGCCGCATCTGCCGAGATTGTAGGTGCTGTCCTTAATCGGGTCTGAAACCGTTGATGTGTCGGGGTTCGCCGTACCGAGCACAACCGTGCTGAACCTGTATTTTCCCTTGATAGCGTCGCTCATCATTCCGATGTTGCCCGCTATTTTTGTGATTGTGTTTCTGTAAAAGCCGTAAACATATATCTCAACATCGCCGTTGAGCACAATGTTGTTACCCTTCAAAAACATAATATTATAATTCTTCTGCGTGGGTGTAACATCAATGTCCGTGTTTACAAAAAGGTCGTTAATGCCTACGAACGAGGCTATGTTATCCTGATTCTCCTTAAATTTGATAACGCCCGTTTCGGGAGCGTTAAGTATAAGGTTACCCGAGGAATACGCAAGCTTGGCAGGCGTTGAGCGGCTTCCGATATTTATACTTATCGTGCCGAAATGCTTGGTTTTCAGCGCAAGGTTCGCCGGAAGCGTTACCGTACCGAGGCTTGTGAAATTGGTGTTTGAAACGGGGTCGATAATTCCTGCATTCGTACCCTCGTTGTCATAAAAAGTACCGAGACCCTGTATCGGCTCCGAGAGCCTCGCCGTTACGGTGTAGGGGACAACATTGTCAATGTCATTGTCCTTTACCGCATAGCCGTGGCTTGTAAATCGCCTCTGCTTATCGGTCATTTCGACCTCTTCCTCGGCAACAACGCCCGAGCCGTCGGAATTAGTCTCCGTTTTAAGAAATTTACCCTTTTTTGTCTGTGTGAGGTTGGTTATATCCACCTGATAATATCCGATAATTTCCTTGTCCGAATATGAGCCGAGAGCGTTCTCGGTAACATATCTGTACGCCGCCGGACTTTCGTCCCTGTTCCAAATAAGGAAAATTTTATTTGTCTGAATGGTGTCGTTTTCGCCGCTCGTCTCAACGATGAATTCATTGACATCTGCGTCCGTTCCCCTGTTGTTTACGGCAAGCTGATACGCATACGCCGAAGCCTCCGCCCCTGCCTGCGCAAGATATTCCGCCTTTTTCTGGTCGGATAAAAAGCGCACCGACCTAAGGCTCGTCATTGTATATCCGTACATTGCCGTGCCCATAAGGGAAAGAATAAACAACAATGCTATAACTCCCGTCAATGCAAAGCCGTTGTTTTGTTCAAGCCTTGACTTCATACGAATCACCCTTCCGTACAAAAATTAAACGATAACTCTCAATATCTCCTCAATAGAGGTCTTACCGTGCATTACCTTATATATGCCCTCGTCTTTAAGCGTGTGCATACCCTGTTTTACGGCAAGCTCCTTTATCTGCGCCGCATTCGCCCTGTCAAGAATAAGCTCCTTCATCTCATCCGTAACGGTAAGGAACTCAAATACAGCCTCTCGTCCTTTATAACCCGTGTTGTTGCAGGTTATGCAGCCCTTGGGTCTGTAAAGCGTAAATTCATCCTCCGGATATTCGTCAACTGGCAGGTCGGGGAATATCTTCAAAAGCTCTTCCTTTGAAATCTGATACGCTTCCTTGCACTTCGGGCAAAGGCGTCTGACAAGTCTTTGCGCCAGAACTCCGACAAGCGAGGATGTAACAAGGAACGGCTCAACACCCATCTCGTTAAGACGGGTTACCGCACCGGGTGCGTCGTTTGTATGCAGAGTGGAAAGAACCATATGTCCCGTAAGAGCCGCTTCAACGGCAATCTTCGCAGTCTCGCCGTCTCGAATCTCACCGACCATGACAATATCGGGGTCGGAACGCAATACCGAACGCAAAGCCGCCGCAAATGTCATACCTGCTCTGTTATTCATCTGAACCTGGTTGATTCCTGCCATACGGCGCTCAACGGGGTCCTCAAGTGTAATCGTGTTTTTGTCGTCCGAGCTTATCTCGGCAAGCGTAGCGTAAAGAGTTGTCGATTTACCGCTACCTGTGGGGCCCGTAACAAGCAGGAAGCCGTAGGGCATATGAATTGCCTTTTCAAACCTCGGGAACTGCCTTTTCGAGAAGTGCAAATCCTGAAGCTTAACAACGCCTTGCGACCTTTCAAGAAGTCGCATAACGATTTTCTCGCCGTAAACGGTGGGCATTGTCGCAATACGGATATCGAGCGTTCTGTCCTCAAATCTGACAGTCGCACGGCCGTCCTGCGGAATACGCTTCTCCGCTATGTCCATACCGCCGAGTACCTTTACACGGGATACGACCGACGGGAAAAGCTTTATCTGATTTTGCATTACCTCCTGCAAAACGCCGTCGATTCTGAAACGGACTCTCATATGCTTTTCAAGCGCCTCAACATGAATATCCGACGCGCCTGTCTTGATTGCGTTGTTTATTATCTGATTTACAAGCAGAACCGCGGGCTTGTCGTCAATGGAAAATTCTTCCGAAAGATTTTGGTCGTCGCTTGTGTCGTCGTCATCGTAGTTATCAAGCGATGAGTTCATATTGGCAAAGTTTTCAATCGCCGCCGTAAGCTCCATATCCGGCGCTACCAACGGACAAATCTCAAGACCCGTCATAAGATGGAGGTTGTCTATCGTTATGATGTCGTTCGGGTTCTTCATTGCGACATAAAGCGTCTTTTCGTCCTGATAAAGCGGAAGGATGTTGTTCCTCAACGCCATTTCGGGTGTAATAAGGTTCGCCGCAGAAACATTGACTCCGATTTCATTGATTGAAACAAACTTGTAGCCTGTCTTTTTTGCAAGCATTTTGGCTATATCGTCCTCCGTGCAGTAGCCTAACTGCGTAAGGATTGTACCGATAAGCTCCTTGCTTGTTTTTTGTATTTCCAATGCTTCGGCAAGCTGTTCCTCTGTGATGATTCCGGCACTGACAAGCCTTGAGCCCATACTGCCGGGAATTATCAGATTATTATTTGCCATTATAAACTATTCACCCCAATAAATATTCTGCTTGTTATTCGTTATCTGGAAAATTCAACAATTACAATTTGAGCAGTTCTCTGCTCGGTATCTCCCGTCATATTGATTGTGTCTATACGCTTGATTTGCTTAGCACTGACCGTATCGTGGCAGAAGGACATAATGTCGCTGTATGCGCCCGTTACGGAAAGAGTAACCGCTATCTGATTTACATTTTGATCGTTCTTTTCGATTTCGCCGAATGTGAGCTCGGTAAGCTTGCAGTTATGCGCCTCGACATCCTTTTCGAGGTCAATCATAATCTGCATCTGGTCAAGCGGCTCCTTCGATATCATTACATTATATTCTTCTATCTGCTCTTTGTATTCGCCGCTTCGCGCCTGCAAAGCCTTGAGGTTTGCAATGGCAAGCTGGTTTTGCTTGTACTGCGTTTTTGCCTTTTCAATGCTTGTGTTTGTCTCCTCAATTCCCTTTACGCCGAAAACGGTGAGGACTATAAGGCCTATACACGCAAGAATCAATATGGCAATTACCACTCTGACATCATCGAGGGGGTTTTTCTTGACTGCCTGCTCTTTTTCCGAGCCCTCTCCGGTAGCCTGCTTTTTCTTAATTACATCGCTTAAAGCCATAATTATTTAGCCTCCCCCGTCGTAGTCTCGCTCGCAGTCGTGCTTTCAGCCGCCGCAGTGGTTGTAACCTGCGTTGTCTGAACCTCGCCGCTGTCGTTTGTAACCGCTTCGCCCTTCTTGTCTGTAACCGTTTCATATACGGGTGCGCCCGTAGAAACCTCAACCGCATTGGACATACTCAAAACAAGCGTAAATGTAACGCTCTTACCGTCGTCACCGGATGTTCTTGTAATGCTCGTTGTCTCTACCGTCTTGACAAATTTCTGCATTTCTTCCGTTTTGAACAGCTCAACATAGTCCCTGTAATCCTGATAATCCTGAACTGTGCAGGTAAGCGTACAAATGCCCTGCGTAAACCAGTTTTCAAGGTCTATCTGAGTTATTTGAACATAGTCGGGAGTCTGGTTTGAAATCATTGTAAAGAACTCTACCGCCTCCGGATCCTGAGGCGTAATGCTCTCTATCATTTTCCTTACGGTGCCGAGCTCGTTGTATATATTCTGATATTCCTGAAGAGCCGGGAACTCGCTTTCGATTGCCGTATTTTTGTTCTGTATCGTCTTGAGCTTGGATTTAAGGATCTGCCCCTTAACCGCCACGCCGCCGTAAACAATGAAAAGGCAGACAAGAATTACAAGTGCGACCTTTGATATAAGATCAATCTTTTTTCTGCTTTCAAGTCGGCGTCTGTAACTGTCGGGCAACAAACTAACTTTGAACACTGCTTAAACCTCCAATGCCTGAATTGCAAGTCCGATACAGCCTGCAAATTCGTTTATTACGTTTCGGTCAAGTCCGAAATTGTAGTTCTGATAAAAATCCGGAACCGTTACCGGAATTTCCATAACCGTATCCTTGATTATATCGCACAAGCGAGCGCTTCGATCAGCGGTCGTTGTGAAGAATATCTTTTCAATCGGGCTTTCGCCGTTCTGCATTGCGTAATAGCTCACCGAAGAAGCCGTCTCCGAGGCAAGCATCGAGCCGACCTCTTCAATATCCGCTGCGAGCGTTTCCTCGTTCGGCTCTGCTTTGTATATGTTTTTCACGCTGTCGACAACTCTGTCGGGCGTTGTTATCGAACGCACCATCGAAATTTCATTGCCCTTAACGACTATGAAATTAAGGAGGTCGTCGGTCATATTCAGCAGCGCAAACTTTTCGTCTCCGACTACGCCCGCTTTAAGACCTCTTATCTGTGAAAGCACCGAAGAATCAATGTCTGTCACCTGCAATTTTGACGCCGAAAGAATATTGATATACTGTTCAATCATATTTCTTCTCGCCGCAACAAGCATAACATTTGTAACAGGCTGATCCTCATCGTTTACGCCTTCTCCCGCCACAACATAGTCAATTTCCATTTCCTGTATCGGGATGGGGATGAATTCCTGCGCCTGCAAAAGAACCATGTTACGAAGCTTATCATCGGCAACCTTGGGGAAGGTAGCATATCTCATAATGACATTCTCGTTGTTTATTCCGACTATAATATCCGTGCTCTTGAAGCCGCCGCTTTGAAGCAGCTCTGTCAACGCTACATTGAATCTGTCGGGCTCTCTGATGAAGCCCTCCTCCACCGTGCCCTCCGGCAACGGAGCCTTTCCGCACGAAAGAACAGAATATGTACCGCTTGAGCGAGTGATTTCAACCGCTCTTATCTCTCTTAAATCGACTTCAATGCCGATTATGCTTTTAGCTTTTGCCATAAGTTTTCTCCCCCTGTTTATGAGCCGACCGAAGTTGTCGCCGTGAATATGGGTAAGTACAATGAAATAAGCATCGCACCGACAAGTCCGCCTATACCGATAAGAGCAATGGGCTCGATTATGGAGCCGAGGTTTCGCGATGTCGTTTCAACATCCTCCTCGTAAAACTCCGCAACCTTGTCAAGAAGCTCCGGCAGAGTACCTGCCTCCTCGCCGATTGCAATCATACCCGTAACCATCGGAGGAAATAATCCGCTCTTGTCAAGAGAGTCGGAAATTGACTTACCCTCTTCAATATCCGAAATAGCATCGTCAACGGCTTTTTTAATAAGGTCGCTGCCCGATGTAGGACCTGCGCTCTGTAAAGCCTCAACCGCGGTAACACCGCCCGCAAGCAGCGTTGCAAGAGTACGGCAGAAACGCGCTATAACCATCTTTGTAATAAAGTCGCCGAGCAACGGCATGTGCAATTTGTTCTTTTCCCAAAAATCGTGAGCAGCCTTACTCTTGAAAATAAATCTTAAAACAACGATAAGAACAGCTACCACAAGTATCCACAGATACCACTGCGTTCTAAGACTGCCGGAAGCGTTGAATATAAACTGCGTCAATCCGTTAAGCTCCGTGCCGTCCGGAATCATATTTTGGAATACCGGAACCATGAACGCCAGCATCGCAATAAGAAGAACGATAGCAAAAATACCGATGTTTTTCGGGTACGATACCGCCGACTTTATGTTATCCTTCAAGGCCTTGTTTTTTTGAAGCTGGTTTGCAAGGCTGATAAGCGACTGTTCAAGAATACCGCCGACCTCGCCCGTAGCAATCATAGCCACAAAGAGGCTGTCAAAAATTTTGGGGTACATCGCAAATGCGTCGGAAAGAGGCATACCGCTTTCAACATTTTCCGAAATGTCGACAATAGCCGCCGCAAGCGTTGGATTGGTAGCCTGCTTTGCAAGTGTTGACAAAGCCCTTGTAACGGGAACGCCTGCGGAAATCATAGCTGCCATCTGTCTTGCGAAAATAGCAACATCCTGAATGGATACCTTTTTTCCGCCCGACTTTTTCCTTTCGCTTATAACCTTTTCTTTGATATCGGTAACGATAATCCCCGCTTCACGGAGTTTATCCATTGCCGCGGAGGAATTGTCCGCAACAACCTCGCCGTGGACATTCTGTCCCTGGCGGTTCATACCGTCATATGTAAAGGATGCCAAAGCCTCTGCCCCCTTTTATATTAGTAACCCGATGTCATAAGAAGTCTTTTAACCTCTTTTTCATCAACGCAATATTCAATAACCGATTCTTTTGAAATTTTCTGTTCCCTGTACAGCCTCAACAGTGCCTGATCCATTGTCTGCATCCCCTGCATCTGACCTGTCTGCATAGCCGCATAGAGCTGATGCTCTTTCTCCTCACGGATAAGATTTTTAACCGATGGCGTATCAACCATATATTCAACCGCAACACATCTTCCCTTGCCGTTGATAGTGGGAATAAGCTGCTGCGAGATAACCGCCTTCAGCGAATTTGAAAGCTGCTGTCTTATCTGACCCTTTTGTCCCTCGGGGAACGAGTCGATAATACGGGAAATTGTCATAGGCGCAGTCTGTGTGTGAAGTGTTGAGAAAACAAGGTGTCCCGTCTCAGCTGCCGTAACCGCAATGGAAATACTCTCGGGGTCACGCATTTCGCCTATCATAATTGTATCGGGGTCGTGTCTCAAAACGGTTTTAAGAGCATTGGCAAAGCTGTGAGTATCGTTGCCGATTTCTCTTTGACGAACAGTCGATTTTATATGAGTGTGCAAGAACTCGATCGGATCCTCTACCGTAACGATATTTGTTTCGTATCTCTCGTTTATGTACTTTATCATAGCGGCAAGCGTTGTTGATTTACCGCTGCCCGTCGGTCCGGTAACAAGCACAAGACCTCTCGGAAGATTACAAAGTCTTTTTATATCGGACGGAAGTCCAAGCTTTTCAAGCTCGGGTACCTCAAACGGAATCGCTCTGAATACCGCCGCAAGCGTACCGCGCTGAATGATTACGTTTCCTCTGAATCGTGCGACTCCCGGTACGGCTACCGCAAGGTCAAGTTCCCAATCATCTTCAAGCTTTGTTTTCTGCAAAGGGGACATTATTGAAAGCAACATTTTCTCAATGTCCTCAGGTTCAAGCTTGGGGAAATTATTCTGTCGTTTAAGATCTCCGTTTATCCTGACGCAAGGCTCAATTCCTGCAACCAAATGCAAATCGGAACCGCCAACTTCCGTTGTGTGTTTTAATAAATCCTCAAGTGTAAACGGATAAGAACTTTCTTTGCCTGTAAAAACCACTGAATACAACTCCCCTAAATATGAACATCTGAAAAATATGCGCATAGGGTGCAAGAAAAATTTTATTCCTGCACCCGATTTTACGATTAAGCCGCCGAATCCAACTCGTTTAGCAAGCCCTTTATGTAATCTGCCATTTCGGGCGTCGCCATAACATATGTCGTACAAGCGCTTCCGTCTCCCGTCTTTGCGTCAACGGTAATAAACTTAAATTTATCTATGCTCGGGATTTCCGAGTGAACAGCCATCAAGCCCGCAATTCTGTTTTGAGCGACAGTATCTGAAGCAGTAACCTCAACTGCTCTGTACATAACCTCGGATGTAGTAGCGTCGTCCATGTCCTTTAACAGTTCTTTGATTTCGTCCTGTCTTGTATAATCGCAATAAACAATAAGTGTTTTTGAAATTGCCGCATAAGAATTTGTTTTGAAGGTTACTCCTTCAAGATCAAGATTTGACAGCCTTGCAAGAATTTCCTGCGCAGTATTGTTTGTCAAATCATATACGAAGAACTGATTGGAAAGCTTTACGCTGTCAGCATAGTCCTCTGTATCAAATTCCGTAAGCTTTTCTTTTATTTCTTTAACTTCTGACTGAAGACCCATAATCCAAATTTTCTTTGTCATATTATCGGGTCCGTAAATCGAAATATCATACGGGAAACTGTTAATAACATCGATAGCCGTTGTTCTGTCAATATCCTCAAGCTCAACAGCCTCAAGAACGGTTTCGTCAACCGTCTCGGTCGTCGTGTTGCCCGAAGCGTAGTCTTCTGTATCGAACTGCTTGATATATGCGATTGCCTCCGCCTTTGCTTTTTCCGTACCGTTGAGCCAAATTGTGTTCTTCACATCGGTCGGTCCGCAAATTGTTACATTAAGCGGGAAGCTTTGCAATATCTTTTCGGCAGTGTCTCTGTCGATGTAGGTAAGCGGAACCTTCGTTATTGATTCAACGCCTGCAGCCGTTTCAGACTCAACCTGCTCGGCAACAGCTTTCGTATCTAACTGCTTAAGCTCTGCCACCGCTTTATCGACATTTTCTCCCGTGCCCTTAATCATCAATGTATTCGTTGAAGGATCGGGGTCGTAAACCGTTACCTGATACGGGAGATTGCTTAAAATAGACTTTGCAGTATCCTTTGTGATTTTCTCCAGTGTAACCTTAACCGTCTTATCCGAGGTAGCCGCATTTTCGGTTGCCACCTGACTTGCGTATGTTTCGGTATCATACATAGCAATCTTAGCCTTAGCCTCGTCAATCGCACTCTGAGTACCGCGCAACCAAAGTTTTTTCGTCTCATTCTCCGGGCCGTGAACAGTTGCTTCCAATGTAAAGGTTGACAATACATTTACAGCCGTCTGTCTGTCAATATAGTTAAGCGTTACCGCTTCAAGCAGAATGGGATCGGATGTCGATGTCTGAGCCTTCTCGTTTGCTTCGACCAACGCAGCATATTCCTGCGTGTCAAACGATGACAAAACGCTCTTTGCTTCTTCAATAGCAGTGCTCGTTCCTCTGAGCCAAACAGCGTCCGTAACAAGCTCAGGTCCGTGAATCGTTACGCTGTTGGCAAAGCTGTTGAGCACTTCCTTTGCCGTGCTTCTGTTGATATACTTGAGTTCAACCTTTTCGGTAACAACCTTCTCTTCTTCCTCGGTAGTGCCCGAATTTGCCGCGTCGGCATATTCCTGAGTATCAAATGATTTTATTGCATTTTCAGCCTCATCCAATTCTGAAGCAATGCCCTTTATCCAAATAGTTTTCTTAATGAAGCTCGGGCCGTGAACGGTTACTTCGTAGGGGAAGCTTGACAATATGTCCTCCGCTATCGTTCTGTCGATGTATTCAAGAGAAATTTTCCTCATTGATTTGCTTTCCGAGGAAGTGTCGGAGCCTGATGTACTTGAACCCGAACCGGAGGTGCTTGAATCGGAACCGGAAGAGCCCGAATCCGAAGAACCGTTATCGGTGCTGTTTGCTTCCGCATTTTTACCGCTCAACGGTTTGTCGACAACATTTTTAACTTTCAATATTTCATTGTATGCGTCGCCTGTAACAAAAGTATACAAGCTGTAAGGTCTCGATGCCATTGTAATTCCGGCATTGAGTCCGAGATTCGAAAGAAGTCCGCTGAATTCATCGGCGGTAATGTAATTAAGACTTATTTCTTTGAAGTTAGCCGCAACAAGCGCTGCGCCCGCATTGATATTGCTGCTTACATCAAGAAGCTTTATAAGCTCCTGAATTTTTGCAAGCTCCTTGGGATACGCGCTTATATATACGGTGCTGTCGTCTGTATCTGTCGAAACATACTGAACATTCGAAAGTCCGAGTGCGCTCGCCTGTGTCTGAAGAACGCCTACGGTTATATATTTAAGGGTAAACTTAGTCATTACAACCTTGTCAACAAATTTCTCATTGAGCTCTGCCGTAGTACCTACCATAAGAGTGTTGCCGTCTTTAAGATAAGAAAGACCTGCAAGCCTTGTAACATAGTCGATAGCTTTAAGTGCCGACATCTGTTCAAGGTTAACGGTAAGCGTAGCGGTCGAATCGCCCACGAAAATAATAGTGTAGCCGGCGTTTCTTGCAATAGCCGAAAGTGCGTCCTTGACATTAGCCTCAACAAGGTTAAGTGAAAGCCTTGTCGATACCAACGAGGACGAAGACTCCTCGGTAAGCGGTATTTTAATTACCTTCCCCGAGATTATCTTATCAGCATTTGAAAGATTGTTTGCCGTCATAATGTCGCTGACGGTAACGCCGTAGCTCTTGGCTATTCTTGTAAGCGTATCGCCGGACTTGATTACATAGTACTGATAATCTGTACTTGTGTCTCTGCCCGAGCCTGCCGCCGTCATCGGAAGTATGGCGTTGACAAGCAATACGATTGCCATAGCCGCAACCAGAACAGCCTTCAATTTTTTTGTTGAACTGTTGTACATCGTTGTGTTCCCCCTAAGAAACTCAATTATTGTTGTATATAAGATGCTCTGTCTTTTATTTCATCTCGACGGTTCTTGTCTTTTCTCCGAGTGAGAAAGTAACCGAATTATCGGTTATTGATTCTACAAGCCATTCGGAGCCCGGGACATAGTCGCCGACCTGAAGGGTATAAGCGCGGTATTTTGTCTCAACAATTACCGTCCTGTAGCCGTCGGTATTATATACCATACCGGTTATCTTCGCATTTGCGATAACGTCCTCCGAAAACGGATCAACGCCGTCGGCAACCGTTTCTCCCTCGTCGCGTTCAATCATCGGAAGCACATCTACAGACTGTGCGGAGTTTGTAACGGTTTCATCAAGCCCGACATCGGTTTTCGCTCCGGAAATGATAATCAGCACCGCAACCACTATTGCAATTACAATAAAAACGAGCGGCAAAATGATTTTCATTTTAGGATTTTTTTCAAAGAATGCATTGAAAGGATTCCGTTTTCTTGCATCCTTACTCTTGCCTTTACCCGATTTGAACTTGGCAATGACATCCTTGATGTCTACATTCATATCCATAAAGTACCCTCCGATATACTGCGCGTTATTGGTCAATTTACCCGAAAAATGTCGTAAAATCAACATCTGCACCTTCTTTTTTCTAAAAAAAGAGTGCACTAATACACATATTTATAGTTTATTGTACAACGAAATCCGCGTTCCGTCAATAAAGTTATAGAAATTTTTGTGGTTTTTATATAATTTTTTGTATAAGTTTATGTAAAATGCACTAAATATAAAAAAATGCAGGATGAACAACTTCACCCTGCATTTATGCAAATATTTTTATTTTGAATGTCTTCCGCCGTGCTTTGAGCTTTCGTGCTTTGAACCGTAACCGTAGCCGTAGCCATAACCGTAACCGCTCTTCTTGCCGTAGAAAGACGGTTTTCCGAAGCCTCTTTCCGAGTTGTTATAAATACAGCCGAGAATTTCCGTTCCGGAGTTTTCAATGTTGTCAACAGCCCTCTTGATTCTTCTTGCCGGGGCGTAATCCTGCTTGACAACAAGGATTGTCGTATCGGCATATCCCGCAAGTATAGAAGCGTCCGCAAGAATTCCGCACGGAGCGGTATCAATGATAACAAAATCAAATTCCTTTTTGGCGGATTCAATAATTTCTTCCATCTTGGGTGATGACAGAATTTCAGACGAGTTTTCAACAGCTCTGCCCGTAACAAGGACAAACAGCTGATATTTTTCCGAATATTTTATAGACTCCTTAAGCGTCTTTTGACCGGAAATTATGCCGCAGATACCCTCATCGTCCGTAGCCGCAAAGCCGAGAGTTTTTGCAACCGACGGCTTACGGAGATCGGCGTCGATAAGCAATACCGATTTACCGTTTTGCGCAAGAGAAAGAGCTATGTTCGTTGCAGTTGTCGTTTTACCTTCGTTTTCAAGCGTACTTGAAACAACAATGGTTTTATATCCCTGCTTCGCAGCCGCATGCTCAATTTTTGTTCTGATAAGCTTATATGACTCAATAAATGTAAAGCCTGTTTTTTTGTCGGTGATAAGAATACCCTGCTTTGCATCGCTTTTTGACTTAACATTAACCTTGTTGATGCTTCCGAGCGACTTAACTCCGAGCTTGCTGCTTATCTCGTCGCTGTTCTTGATTGTATCCTTAATTATTACCGAAGCAATTATAAACAGGCAGGCAAGAGCCGCACCGATTATAAAGCCGAGAACCGTATAGACGATTTTGTCGTTATTTGCATTGGGCTCCTCCGCAAGAAGCGGCGGGTCGATAACGACAAGTTTCGTGTTCGGGAACGCCTTTTCTATTGCTCCCGCGTAGTTTTCCACATAGGCATTTGCAATACCGTACGAAACCTTGGGATCGGTCGTGGTAACGGTAAGATAAATAATCGTAGTGTTTTCAACCGAAGTTATAGATATAAATTCCTGTACCTGTTGAGGAGTTACCTGATATCCGCATGAGTTTGCAACGGTTGTTGCGAGCTCTGTGGTCGAGAACACATACTTAAAGCTCTCCGCCAACGAAACCGAAGCGTTGATGTCTGACGCGGACTGACCCGCAACCGTTATAGCCGTATCTCTGTTGCTCGCATTGAACATAATCTGCGATGAGTATTTGTCAACATAGGTAACCTTTGCGATTATAAATCCCAAAAGTGCCGCAATAACAGCCGAGATAGCCACAATCCACCATTTATCCAAAAGCTTTTTCAGATAAATCAAAACGGTATCGAGACTCATACCGTCCTCGTATTCTTTTTTGTTGTCCGAACCGTAACTCATATATTTCTCCCTTTGTGAAAGCTGTCGGTTTAATTCATTCTAAAAGATTATAGCAGATATGCTTTGAATATACAATAACTAAAAACAAATTTATCTTAAATTGTTTACGCTGATTTTTTTGTTGTCTATTTTAAGCTCTCTGTTGCATATCTCGTATGCCGCCGATTTATGCGAAATTATAACGCAGGTTTTCTCTTTAAGCTCCCGTATATTTGAAAGCACCTGTTTTTCCGTCTTTTCGTCGAGCGCCGAGGTCGCTTCGTCAAGCAGCAATATAGGCGCGTCCGTCAGCACCGCCCTCGCTATGGCAAGGCGCTGTATTTGACCCTCGGAAAGTCCGTGTCCGCTCTCAAGAAGCACCGTGTCAAGCCCGTCCGGCAGAGCGTTAATAAATTCAGCCGCACAGCTTATTTTTGCCGCGCGCATAATCTCTTCATCGCTTGCCGAGCTGTTTACGAAGCGTATATTATCCCTTATCGTTCCGCTGAAAAGCATATTTCCTTGCGGAACATAGGCAAAAAGGCTTCGCATATATTTGTCTATGCCGTATTCCCTGCCGCCGCTTTTTATATATATTCTGCCGCTGTCGGGAGGTATTACGCCGACAAGCAGCTTAAACAGCGTGCTTTTGCCGATACCCGATATTCCCGAAATAACCGTGAAGTCGTTTTTCTTTATTTCAAATGTACCGTTTTCGATTACCGTATCTCTGCCGTAGCCGAACGACACGCCGTCAAAGCACACGCCGTCCATCTCCGAATAGATTTTTTCGATGTCGGTGTCCTTATCGTTGACGCTTTTGCTTGCGCTCATGTTTTCGATTTCGATTATCCTCTCTGCGGAAGCAATCATCGAATAATACTGCGGTACTATACCCGAAAGCGAGGTAAACGGAACCTGTACCTGGCTGATAAGCTGGATTATAGCCGTGAGCGTGCCGAATGTAATACTGCCCGTACAGAGCTTTATTCCGCTCCATACAAGACCGAACAGGTAGCCGAGCGAAAACGCCGCCGAAAAGCCGAGATTTGCAAAAATCGACCATCTGTTTTTCTTTATCTTTGCGTCAAAGTTATTCTTTTGCAACGCCTCTGCCCTTTTGAGTATCTTCTCGCCGACATTGAAAATCTTGATTACGAGAACGCTCTCTATCGACTCCTGCATAAACGAGCGCACCGAACCGTCCGTCTCCTGTACAGCCCTGTGCAGTTTTTTCATAGAGCCTCTGAATATCCTTGTGAACACAAACAGCGCAAGGCCCGCAAGCAGGAACAAAAGCGCAAACCATTTGTCAAGGGCAAACAGAACCGCAAAGGCGCATATGAGCCTTGTAACCGTTGAAACAATACCCGGGATAATTGTCGTAACCGCCTGACTTACCACCGTAATATCGCTTGTGAGCCTTGTCATAAGCTCGCCCGAATGGTATCGGCTGATTTTGAGATAATCTTTCTTTAATATGTTTGAAAAAAGCTCCGTTTTGTACTTCATTTCGAGCTTTCCCGACACTCTGACCTCAAGAGCCTTTGACAGGAGCTTCAACGCAATTTGGGCAATTATAACAAGCAGCAGGATTACCGCATTGCGGACAAGCCCGTCCATATTGCCCTTTTGCGCCGAGTCGATTATGAGCTTTGCAAAAACAGCCATTGAAACGCTGCACACGGAATAAAGGGCGTCGCAGATTATAAGCGACACCATTCCCGGCAACTCCGAAACGGAATTGTGTTTTATCCAGTTCAAGGCTGTTGTGTTTTTCATTTTTTCAGTTTTCCTCTGATTTTAACAATGTATTTTCTTATCGGGAAAAGCATATTCCATATGCGGCAGTACGCTCTGTACTTTTTACCGGCGACGGGAATTTCCCTGCCGTTTCGCTTAACCGTGCAGACCGTTCCTATCAGCATACCGTCGGTTATGCCCTTTTCCTTTATCCACTGGTTGTCTCCGCACATTGTGTAGGAGTTTTCGCAAACCTCGACCACCCTGTGCAAAACAAATGAGCCGTCCGCACGCCTGTAAAGCGGCAAATCGTATTTTTTGAGCTTTCCCTCGCATTTTTTGAGAACAACCGTGTCCCTGCCCGCTACCAGAAGCGGCAGCATACTTGTTCCCGTTATCGGAATTTCAACCGTTGAGCCCTGCGACAGCTTTTCCTCAATGACGGGCATAATCTCCGCAAGCCGTATTTTCTTCTTTTCCACGGTTCAGTCCTCAATTATATTCTTTTCACGAAGTTTCGCAATATAGCGGTCTATATCCGCCGAAGCCGTCTGACGGTCAACCTCGTATTCAGCCAATACGGCGTCAACCAATTCCTCCTTTGTCGCACCTTTTTCAAGCTGTTTCCATACAAAGGCACCTACGGCGTTAAGCGTCATAATTCCGCCGAACGACATCTGTTCGTCGCCTACGGGAACAACGATGTTGCTTCCCGCAACCTCTCTTATAATATATCCGTCTTTAATCTTCATTGTGTGTATCTCCGTTCGATAAATCGTTGTTTATTCCGAGATAAGAGGTCATAACCGCATCTTCGGAAATATTGCATTTTAATCTGTAAACAGGCACGCTTTTAAGCACGCCGTCAAGCACGGTCAGCAACTTATCCATTGTATCTGCCCTTGACGGACGGATTGTCTGCGCCATAAACAGCGGTATTGCGCTCTGCGGCAATATGCGTGTAATGCTGTTCTCGGCATCTCTTTCCAAGAACACAATCGCCTTTATCGGAACAACCGCATTTGCACTTTCGTCGTTTTTTCCGCTGAACGGCGTACCGCAGGCGTAATATTTGCCGTCTATAAGCCTTACGGCGGGCTTGTCGTCGTTTATCATACGCACATCGGCAAATTTTTCCATCCACAGATGAGTGTGCGTCGATTTGCCCACACCGCTCTTTGCCGAAAACAGATAAGCAGCTCCGTCCTTTTCAATGCACGAGGCGTGCAATAACACTCCGCCGTAATTCAACAGCTTGTAATAGAACGCCTCGCCCATATATACATAGTAACATTCGTCGGCGGTAAGCTGCGGCAGCAATTCGATTTTTCTTTTCAGCACATCATCGGGAACGCTGACGCAAAAGTCTTCTTTTTCCTCTTGATTTTTACTGAGATATGCCCTTGAACGCTCATAAAGCATACCGTTTTTGCAATCCATTCGGACTTTAAGCCCTGCAATATCAAACAGCTCCGTAATTTCACCGCCTTTCGCCTATTCAGTTTATTTTATCATTATTTTTCGCATTTGTATATAACATTTTTAATTTCATTTTTACATAAAAACCGCTTTTTGCTTTAATCGAACCATCGCAGCTTATAACTGCTTGTTCCCATCGGAATTCCCAAGGAAGCGGTTATAACATCGTTTTCCTCTATAATAACAAAATCCGCCCTCGGCGGAATATATTGCTTTTTCATTTTTCGACACTCCTCGTTTTATATTATTCATCTTTGCCCTTTCGGGTACGGAATGACGAAATATAATATATGTAACCGCCGTAATCGAATTATATTTTATGAAACCTTTCCCTACGGTATGATATGAAATGTATTTTGATTGTAGCGGTCAATTTTGTGCGACGCTCCAAGTCGCATAAACAGCAATGGCTCCCTCTGACGAGGGAGCTGTTGAGCGAAGCGAAACTGAGGGAGAGATAACGAAAATTCGATATTTATTGCTTTCTCTCCCTCAGTCATTTTTCTGCGAAAAACGACAGCTCCCTCGTCAGAGGGAGCCTATGTAGGACAGGGGCGAGCCCTGTCCCTACGGGTTGAAAATTTTACACACAAAAAAGCAGGGTAATTGCTTACCCTGCTTTCTGTTTTTGTAAATCTTGCGCTTTAAGACGATCAGATTATACGTCAATCCAACCTGAATCTCCGCCGTCAACAGGACCTGTGCCTATTGAAAGGGTGATCACATCTTCTACTTCATATACTGAAACGTCGAAATCCGGCGCGCTGTAAATTTGTTTCATCAAATTTTTCTCCTCTCAAATTTATTGTAATTGTTTATCTTACGACCGTTTCAGCGATTAAGCCGCATACGGATAAGCTGCAAGATATGCGCTTACAATATTGTCATAGTTTGATGAGAGAGCAGCTGTTCCAGCAGTCTCGTAGAAGATAGTCTGTGCTGCACCGTTAGCGTCAACATACTGAACGAAGCCCATGTATGTGAGGTCGGTTGTGAATGTTGAGTGGTCAAGAAGTACGACTGCACCGAATGTTGCGTCAGCATCGTCGCCTGCCTTGCAGATATAATCTGTTGTAGCTGCGCCGTAGCTGTCGTCGGTTGCAGTGCCTGCAACAACTGCTTTAGCAGTATCTGCATTGAAGTCTGCTGCCGCACCTCTGAATGCTACCATACCTACAGCTGTGATGTAGCTTGTTGTAGCTCCGTCAACGCCTGTGTTTGCAAAGTATGCATCCCAGTCAGCGTCTGTAATTGTAGAAATTACTCTGAAGCTGAACTCGTCGGCAACTGTTGTTGCGCTTGTGGGAGTCATCTTAACCTGGCTCTTAGCCTTTGATACTGCAGGACCTGCGGTACCAACGTGAATGGTTACTGTGCCACATGCATATGTGTTTGTCTGTGCAACTCCGCTTTCTGCACCGGTTATACCAAAATATCCGTTGACATACGCTTCGTATGACTCAAAAGAACCTTTGTTGATACCAATAACTGTATCTCCGTTAGGAGCATCATCCGCAATTTTAACCTGGAAAGTTAAAACCGGGACTTTTTCAGTTACCGCGTAAGTTGAAGCATCATCAGCAAGTGAAAGCATAAATCCGGCATTCCAATTGTTAATAGCATCTATTTCGCCCTCATTGGTAATGGGGAATACGCCTGAAATCGTGCTGTCATATCCAGGCTGTAAAGCTACAATGTTGTAATCGTCTAAGCTGTCTACATCTCCAATTGTCTGTATTACTGAACTATCATAAGCAATCGGATAGTTACCATTAAAGCCTAATTTGGTAATATCGTCTGCCGTTTCTTAGTAGAT
>CAVFQD010000023.1:0-9418 GCA_963624605.1 Eshraghiella crossota
CGTGATAACCCTTACGGGCAGGAAGTTCGTGGCGCACCTTCATCCGGCTGGGGCTTTCGCCCCCGATCAGGAATGTACCTGTTGAATGTGTATTCTGTTTTCAAGGTTCACGAGGTTTTTGCCCTCACTAACCAATTGGGAACTTTTTTTCGATTTGAACGAAAAAACTTTTGATTTTTTCAAAATTTCCTTGACCGCCTCTCCGAAACAAAAAAACACCTACTAACATCACACGGATGTAGTAGGTGCTGAAAACAGAAAAAGCCCGCTGACCGAAATCAGCGGGCTTGAGTAGTATGAAATTGTCGGAAGCTATCTTAACTTATCTGCCGTCGCAGAATTTCAATCGCATTTTTGGCGTAAGTTCGGCTTAAATTGGCGTAAGAATTGGTGTAAATCCCGCCGACAAGCTCCGATAGCTTCAGGTGCAGACAGTTATAGAGATTTACTTGTCCAGCGGCTTCATCGTCGGGAAGAGCAAAACATCACGGATTGCGGGGGAGTCGGTAAGGAGCATAACCATTCTGTCTATGCCGAAGCCGATACCGCCTGTGGGGGGCATACCGAGCTCAAGTGCATAGAGGAAGTCCTCGTCGGTGTGGTTTGCCTCTTCGTCGCCCTGTGCGAACAGCTCCTCCTGTGCCTTGAAGCGCTCACGCTGGTCAATCGGGTCGTTAAGCTCCGAATAAGCGTTAGCCATTTCCCAACCGTTCATAAAGAACTCGAAACGCTCGACATAATCGGGGTTTTCGGGCTTTTTCTTTGTAAGCGGAGAAATCTCAATCGGGTGATCCATTACGAAGGTCGGCTGAACGAGGTGCTCCTCGACAAACTCCTCGAAGAAGAGGTTGAGGATGTCGCCTTTTTTATGCCTTTCCTCGTACTCGACATGGTGTTCTTTTGCAACGGCTCTCGCCTGTTCAAGCGTTTCAATCTCGTTGAAATCAACGCCCGAATACTTCTTAACGGCATCAAGCATTGTAATTCTCTCAAAGGGTTTGCCGAGGTCCATTTCAATGCCGTTGTATGTGATTTTAGTGGTGCCGAGAACCTCCTGCGCCACAAATCTGTAAAGATTTTCGGTAAGGTCCATCATACCGTGATAGTCGGTATATGCCTGATAGAGCTCCATAAGCGTAAACTCGGGGTTATGTCTTGTGTCAAGTCCCTCGTTACGGAAAACTCTGCCGATTTCGTAAACTCTTTCCATACCACCGACAATAAGCCTTTTAAGATAAAGCTCAAGCGAAATACGAAGCTTTACATCCTCGTCAAGCGCATTGAAATGAGTTTCAAACGGTCTTGCCGCCGCACCGCCCGCATTTGGAACGAGCATGGGCGTTTCAACCTCCATAAAGCCCTGTGAGTCAAGATAACGACGAATTGTGCTGATTATCTTAGAACGGTTGATAAAGGTCTGCTTGGACTCTGCGTTCATGATAAGGTCGATATATCTCTGACGGTATCTTGTATCGGTATTCGTAAGTCCGTGGAACTTCTCAGGCAAAATCTGAAGGCTCTTAGAGAGAAGCACAAGCTCCGAAGCGTGAATGGAAATTTCACCGGTCTTGGTCTTGAAAACCTCGCCCTTGAGACCGACAATATCGCCGATGTCCATCTTCTTGAACGCCTTGTATTCATCTTCGCCGATGCAATCCCTTGCGACATAGGATTGAATGTTACCCTTCAAATCCTGAATGTTGCAGAAGGAAGCCTTACCCATTACACGCTTAGACATAAGTCTGCCCGCAACGATAACGGTTTTACCCTCAAGGGAGTCAAAATTTTCTTTAATATCGGTGCTGTGGTGGGTAACATCGTACTTTGTGATAACAAAGGGGTCGTTGCCCGAGTCCTGTAATTCCTTTAATTTGTCAAATCTTATCTTGCGCAGCTCGTTTATATCCTGACCTGCGGCGTTGTTCTGATTATTTTCCTGTGCCATATTTTCACTTCCGATTTACTAAAAAATATGGGCGGACTTGCCGCCCGTGTATTTTATTTTATGAAATAGCCTTAACGGTAAAGGTAAGCAAGCCGATAGGCGCTTCAACCTGCACCTCGTCGCCGACCTTTTTGCCGATAAGAGCCTTGCCTACGGGAGACTCGTCCGAAATTTTACCGTTATCGGGGTCAGCCTGCGCATAACCTACGATTTTATATGAAAACTCGTTTTTCTTGGTATCAACGATTACAACCTGTGAGCCGATGTGGATAACATCCTTGCTCAACGAGGACTCGTCAAACACCTTAGCGTTTTTAAGCATATTCTCAAGCTCGCTGATGCGTGCTTCAAGCTTTGCCTGATCGCTCATCGCCTCATCGTACTCTGCGTTCTCTGAAAGGTCGCCGTAGCTTCTTGCAACCTTGATTTTTTCCGCAGCCTCTTTACGGCCGACGGTTTTCAAATTTTCAAGTTCGTCCTGTAATTCTTTATAGCCCTCGGCATTAAGCAAAGTTTCCTGTAACATATTGTTAAAACTCCTTTCGGCTTTTGCCCATATACAAATGAATATTATACGGGAAATTTTATTTAATGTCAATAGAACCGAAGCCTGATTTTTCTCCGAAAGGAAAAACATTTTCTCCCGTAACGGTCATTTTATCGTATTTGAGCGTTCCGAGCGTTTTAAGAGCGCACGCCTCATAAAGCGCAGAGGCAAATACAAGAGCGTCAACGCCGTCCGGAAGCAATTTTTCGGCATATTTCGGCAGAGTTATCCCCTCGCCCTTTAGTATGTTATATCCGTTTTCGCCGCACCGAACGAGCATACAGTTGTTGAAATATCTGTCAAACTCGTTTTCCGGAGAAATTATCATATCGCAGCTGCCGAGACTGCGCGCATTACGGCATATAACCACCGACAGACCGTATAAATCGTAGATTTTGTCGCACACGCTTTTATATGCGAATTCATTTTCGGTAAACACCCGTATTTCTCCTGCGAGATTCACGAATTTTCCAAGGTATTGAGAAAAAGCGCCTTTTCGGTCTTTTATGCCGAGGGTAAATGCCGTTTTATCGTATTTCCGTTTTTTTAAGTAATCCTCGGCTGAATTTACAGTCATAATATTAGGCAAAAGCGTAGGCTTGAAAATTTTAAGCCCGTTGGCTCCGGAAACATCTGTACCGACCGCAGGAATAACGGCTTTTGAACACGAACCGAGCATTTTAACTACCTCGCCGTATCCGTCTTTGCACTGCTTTTCATAAATTTCAAGCCGATAAAACGGGGCGGCACCCTTGACATTTACCCTTTCAAATACGGGCTCGGGCGGAGAGAAAAAGTGCTTGAGTCGCATTTTCAAATCCTTTTCCTCCGGCTTTATTTTCAAAACGGCAAACATAAAAACACCTCGCATACGAAATTGTATGCAAGGTGCTTTGATAAAATGTCAGTTTTCGCCGACAAGCACATTATATGCTTTCTGATATTGGTCATCTTCCTCCTGTGAGAGAAGCGCCAGTTTTTCCTCCTTGGCGGAGTCAAGCTTAACCTCATAATCGGGTACAACGCCCGTGGAATTATACGAAGCGCTGACATAGGGCTTTATTTCCGCAACGGTAAGAATTATCGCTCCGCCGTCGCTCAACTGGAATGCCTTTTGCATTGTTCCGTTTCCGTTTGTGGTTGTGCCGACGATCTGTGCCTTGCCGAAATCTCTCAAATCACAGGCAAAAAGCTCTGCGGGACCGGAGGTCTGATTATTTACAAGTACCATCATCTGCATTGAAACGCTGTCCGCGTCCGCCGTAAATGTGTCAACAACCTCTCCGTCCTTATTGAGTGCTGTGGCAATTGCACCGCTGCCCTCACTCGCAACAGGAACCAATATGTCGAGCGTCTGCGCCGCATAATCTATTGTTCCGTTTGAAGTGCCTCGCAAATCAAAAATAATACTTGTCGCATTTTGCTTTGAAAGCTCGTTTATCGCACCCTTGAGCTGGGAAGCCGTTGTGGAATAGAAATCGGTTATTTTCACATATCCGACAGAGCCGTTAACGCTGTAATAAACAGACTGCGCACTGTAGCCCTTTACAATTCCGACCGACTGTTCAACGCCGTCATGGACAAAACGAACGGTTACGCTTGTGAGCTTGCCGCCGGTGAGCTTATCCATAAGCTCGTTGTAATTGTATGCGGTAACAGGCTCTTCGTCGATTTCGATAATCTTGTCGCCCTTTGAAATTCCGCTCTGTGCCGCAGGCGAATTTTCCGAAACCTCGGCGGCATAAATCGCCGTATCCTCTTCGTTGTAATAAGCGATAATGCCTATTCCGACCTTTTCGCCGTTAAGCTCGTTTTTATAGGTGTCGTACTCGGTAGCGGTAAGATACTTACTGTACTTATCGCCGAGACCTGCCGCATATCCGCCCGAAAGTTCTGAATTCAAAAGCATTTCGTTAATTGAGCCGTAATAGTTTGTTCTGACAATATTGTCGATTTCCGAGATGTATGAATACATCTGCGCCCTGTTGGGCAAGTCCTTAATGAGGCTGTTGTAAGTTCTCATTGAAACAGACATCGTAACGGCAACGGTAATCGCAACCGCTATAAGCGTTATCGCAAGCGAAACGCCCACCGATATTTTTTTGTTCATTTACAATCACCTCATTTATCAATCGGGAAGTGAGGGTATCCACGCTTCGGGATTTATTCTCGTTCCGTTTTGATATACTTCAAAGTGAAGATGTGCGCCGAACGAGTTACCCGTGTTACCGACATAGGCAATAACCTGACCCTGTTTTACCGTCTCTCCTGCCGAAACTATCATTTTACTGCAATGAGCGTATCTTGTATAAATGCCGTTACCGTGATTGATATAGACATTATAACCCCAACTTGAATGGTATTCAGCCGAATAAACAACGCCGTCGGCAGCCGCTCTTATTTCTTTACCCATTGTGGAGCCTGTACCTCTTGTGCATATATCAACGCCCTTGTGTCCGTTGTGTCCGTAATGCTGAGATATATACACATTGCTGTACTGAAGCGGACAAATCATTCCCTTTGCGGAAACGGGATAATTGCCTATCTCGGAGGTTCCGCCTCCGCCGTCAAGCGAACCGCTGCCGTTCTTATCCATTCCCTCTTGCTTTGCCGCATCGTACGCTGCCTGCTCTTTTTTAATCTTTTCCATCTGCGCCCTGTATTCGGCAGACGCCGAATCGAGATTAGAAAGAATTGAATTATAGGATTGAACCTTTTTCTCAAGCTTGGTCTGCTGTGCGTCGACCGAGTTCCTTGCCGCTTGAACCTGCGCTCTCGAATCAACAATTTTTGCCCTTTCCTCTTCAACGGCAGCCTGTTTTTCAACCTGCTCCTGCTTCTGCGAATTGAGCTGCTCGACAAGCTTGTTCGACTCGTCAATCTGTGCGTCAAGCTCGGAAACCAATTCCTTGTCGTGCCTTGCAACCGAGCTTAAAAGCTCAAGTCTTGTGAGGAACGACTCAAAGTCCGACGAGCCGAGAAGAATTTCGAGCGTCGAGGTCTCGCCCGCCATATACGAAGCTCTCATTCTTTCGGCAAGCAAATCGTATGTGTCGGAAATCTGAGCGTTGAGCTTATCGATCTGAACATTGGTTTCGTTGATGCTCTCGTCAAGCTTTGCTATGTCGCTCTCATACTGATTGATAACTGCGTCATAGCTTGCTATCTGTGTGTTAAGGTCGGCTATCTGAGCGTTATAAACATCAATCTGCTCCTGCAAGGTGCTGATTTCCTCATTGAGCTCGTCCGCTGTCTTTTGGTTATCCTCTTTTTGAGCGTTATTGGCGTCAATTTTCGATTCAAGCGCATCTATTTCAGCCTGAAAATCCCGTTCTGCATATGCGCCGAACGATACGCTCGCAAACACCGTGACAGCGCACAGAACAACCGATAAAATCTTAAACAAAGGTGTAAACTTCAACTTACTCATTTGTAACTATGCTCCTTTGCTCTTTAAGATACTTGCTCATGGACACCATACTGCCGAAGCTGCCCGTAATAATACCTATCGCAAGGAACACCGCAAAGATGTACCATACATACGAAAGGAACGGTACAAAGCTGAAGCCGAGCAAGGTGATTACCGACGAGAATGCGTAGATAATCAGCTCATACAGTCCCCAAAGCAACAAAATCGAAACGATGCTTGAAATAATACCGAGCAAAACGCCCTCAACCATAAACGGCCATCTGATAAAGCTGTTTGTCGCACCGACGGCTTTCATAATGTTAATTTCAAGCTTTCGTGAGAACATTGTAATGCGTATTGTGTTTGAAATGATGAACAGCGCTACAAGGAACAGCATAAGCACCAAGCCTGCGCTGACAATCGTTACCGCACGGCGTATCGACACAAGCTTAGTCGCAAGGTCGCTGTTTTCACGCACGCTGTAAACATTGTCAAGAGCTTCGATAGCCGCAACCGTTTCGGAGAATTTTGAAAGGTCATTTACGGTAACCTTGTAAGCGTCGGGCAACGGACTTGTCTCAAAGCCGTCAAACAGAGCGGAATCGCCGCCCATAAGCTCTACCTGATGCTGAAAAGCGTCCTCTTTAGGAACAAACTCACAGCTCGCAACATTATCCATACTTTCAATCGAAAGCTTCAACTGAGATGTCGCAAGGTCGTCCGCCTCATCCGCAACATATACCATAACTATATTCTGCGACTCAACGATATTGAGAAGCGAATTGATATTGAAATAAGCCATTGCTCCGATACCGATGATTATAAGACACGCCATAAGCACCGCAACGGAAGCGAGAGACATCATTCTGTTTACCCATATGTTTCTGAAGCCTTCACGGGTCAGATATTTAAGTGATGAGCCTTTCATTTATCTTCACCTCCTGCTTTGTCGGTAAGGGTGTCAAGATAAATGGAATAATCTATATCATCCTCCGCCGTGTCGTCCTCGACATCAACGCCGTAATTTGAAATGAAATCCTCAAGCTCGCTGTCCGACATAGGCGGCGCATAATACGAGCTCAATTTGTTTTCGTCAACCTTAATATCCTCGTTGACGACCTCTTCAACATACTTTTTCTTTTCCTCTTCGGAAGCGTCTGTGGGAAACTCCTCAACCCGCTTAACCTCCGACGGGTGTTCAGCCTCGTATTTCGAGTAATCCTCGGGCAGCTTGTCCGTATCGCTTGTATCGGAAACAACATAGCCCTGATCAATGGTAATTACCCTATGGTGGAAATGGCGCACAAGGTTATGCTCGTGCGTTACCATAACAATCGTTGTGCCGCTTGCATTTATGTGGTTGAGCAAATCGACAATTTCATAGGACATTTCGGGGTCGATATTACCCGTGGGCTCGTCGGCTATAATAAGCCCGGCATTGTTTACAAGTGCCCTTGCAAGCGCAACCCTCTGCTGCTCGCCGCCCGAAAGCTGATTCGGCTTCTGGCGTGCCTTTGAGGAAAGACCGACAAGGCTTAAAATATAAGGTACTCTCTTTCTTATTTCCTTTTCCTTTGCGCCGATAACACGCATGGCAAACGCAACATTGTCATAAACAGTCATTGTGGGGATAAGTCGGAAATCCTGAAAGACGATGCCGAGCGTTCTTCTGAACATCGGAATCTGCTTTTTCTTCAATTTATTAAGGTTAAACCCGTTTATTATAACGGTACCCTTATTGGGCACCTGTTCACGCATCATAATTTTGAGGAACGTACTTTTACCTGCGCCGGAAGCGCCGACTATAAATACGAACTCGCCGTCTTCAATGCGAAGGCTTACGTTTTTTAACGCTTCCGTACCGTTGTCATATGTTTTGGAAACGTTATCGAACTCTATCACATTAACGACCTCTCTTTCGTCATCATAAAAATAAAAGACAGTACTGAGCAATAAGCACCCAATATACTGTCTTTAATTATACCATAAATGTTGCAGGATGGAACGGAATTTAATAAAAATTAACAATATTTCGTAAATTTACACAAAAACATATAAAATAAATATGCAAGATACCCAATATATTGTCATTATCTGCCGACAGAATACATCAATTAGTATTTTATCGGATTTGAATCGAGATATTTCTTAACCATAAGAGCTACCTTGAAAACGATGGCGTCATCAAATTCACGAAGGTCGAGACCTGTAAGCTTTTTAATCTTTTCAAGACGGTAAACAAGAGTGTTTCTGTGTACAAAAAGCTTTCTTGATGTCTCGGAAACATTAAGATTGTTCTCAAAGAACTTTTGAATTGTGAAAAGAGTTTCCTGATCGAGGCTTTCGATAGAGCCGCGCTTAAACACCTCGCGCAGGAACATAACGCAAAGCGTTGTCGGAAGCTGATAAATAAGCCTTGCAATGCCGAGATTGTCATAGCTGACAATGGATTTTTCGGTGTCGAAAACCTTTCCGACCTCAAGAGACACCTGAGCCTCTCTGAAAGAACGGGCAAGGTCCTTAATGCTGTCAACCGTTGTGCCGATGCCGACAAGCACGTGCGAGTAAAACTCTGCTCCGAGGCTGTCGATAACAGAACGGGCAAGCTTTTCAAGGTCCTTTGTTTCGATTGTGGGGCTTACCTCTTTGATAAGGGCAATGTCAGTTTCGTTTACATCAATAACAAAGTCCTTCGACTTGTCCGGAAAAAGACCCTGAATGACATCAAATATGGAAATATCTATTTTATCAACAATTCTGATAAGGAAAACCGCCCTTGACACATCGCTGTTAAATCTGAGCTCACGGGCTTTGAGATAAATATCGCCGGGAAGAATATTGTCAAGGATGACATTTTTAATGAAATTTCCCCTGTCGTATTTTTCGTCGTAATATTGCTTGATGCTTGAAAGAGATATAGCAAGAAGAGAAGCATAATTCTCGGCAAGCTGATCATCACCCGAAACAAAAACCGCATAGTCGGCATGCATATGTGTTCCGAAAGATTTATATGTGTATCCGTCAATTATTACGCTTTCCGACAAAGCGGAAAAGACAGTTGACACCTCGGACGAAATGACCTCGCCGATTTTTCCGAGCTCGCTGCACGAAATGACGGTTCCCGATTCATCGACAACTCCTATAACCCTGTCAATTGAATCTGTCATTTGATGAACGATACCCTGAAACAGTCTGTTTGACATAATAAGCCTCCGTATATGCAATTTAACCAACTGATTTATTATATATTTTACACAATGTTACACAAAAATGCAAGAAATTTTTTTGCATTTTTCAAAATCTGTTTGCATTTTGACCAAAAACAAGTCGAAATTTTGTGTAATAAGTTCATTCTTTCCATATTTTCAGACTGATTTCACTTATGTTTTATTGGTCAAAATGCCGATATTTTTTTATTACGGTAAGCACTTTGAGCAGGAAGTGTAGCCTATTAAATAATATTCGTCAATATTGTCGGTAACAATTGTCTGCTTGTTTTTAGGGTCGGCGTTAACGG
>CAVFQD010000023.1:9428-11020 GCA_963624605.1 Eshraghiella crossota
CCGGCTTGTGAATTTTACAGCTTTTTGTGTTGAGAATATATGTATCTCCCTTCACGGTAACATTTGCGGTGTCAGTAACGGATACGGTTTCGTACTCCCGAGAGTCCACCCAAGAAAAGGACGGCTGCGAGTCCGCGGCAACGGTATAATCTCCGAACATTTTATAAAGCTTTATCTGATAAAGCATACCGCACACGCTTACAAACGCAAGTATCACGCAAATTACGGCAATTACCTTTCTGTTGTCAATGCTTCCGCTCATACTCTCACCTCTTGCAACCCTTGCAGCGACTGCACATTGCATATCCCTCGTCAAGATATGCTTGAAGCTCGTCCGAGGATATAACAGTCTTGTTTTCTTCTTTCATATTACCGGCATAAGAGCAGGTTGAGCTGTGTATCTTCTTCGAATTTGTGTTGACAACCAGCGTCGAATCAAGCTCGGTTGAAGTGACCGTCGTTTCGGTTTTGGGCTTTACCGTTGTTTTTTCCGTTGCTTTTTCGGTTGTCTCACGCTTTGTTTCCTCAATCGTAAGTGCCTGCGAAGTCTCTGTAACGGCTTCTGAAATTTCCCTTGTCTCGTGCGGAGCCAAAGTAACGTTATTTCTTGCTGTAAACACCTCTGTGCTCGGAGCTTGTAAAGCCGCGGCAACGGCAATGCGGTTTTTCATTTCAATTTGCAATTTCAGCGTTACAAAAAGACTTATCCCGACAATAAAGAGCGCAACGAATATGCAGCAGTCATAAAACTTAGACTTCTTCATATCCGTCACGCTCCCATAATCATTATATAATAATAAAATTATAGCAAGTATTTTCGTTTTGTAAATATTTTATCCTATATTTATAATGTTTGCATTTAACAAAATCGCATCCTCTTTTTCGTGCGTAACTGCCAAAAAACACCTTTTTTCGCTCTCTTTGAGAATTAAAGAGATTATTTTTCTTTTCAAATCGGCGTCTAACCCCTTGAACGGCTCATCGAGAATAACAAGCTCGCTGTTATACGCAAGCGCCCTCGCAAGAGCCACCCTGCGTTTCATACCGCCCGAAAGCCGTAAAACGGGAGTATCCTTTTCATCGCCCAAAAACACGCTGTCAAGGTATCGGGCGGCAGTCAAGGCGTCGCTTACATACGCAACATTTTCCCTTGCCGTAAGCCACGGCAGAAGCCTGTCCTCCTGAAACATAAACGAAACCGCTTCGGGCACTCCCGAAATCTCGCCCGAGTCGGGCCTTTCAAGCCCTGCAATCATTCTGACAAGCGTTGTTTTTCCAGCTCCCGACTCGCCCATTATTACCGTGGGTCTGTCCAAATCAATTTCGCGGCTGAAGCCGTCAAACACAATTTTATCGCCGTATGTCTTTTTTATATTTTTCAATGTAACGGTCATTTTATCTCACCGCCCGAAAATTTATTGAAAATCCGCCGAAGAAGATAAACCGCCGCCTTTTCGAGCAGCATGCTCATAATTATAATTACCGCCGTCCATGCAAACAAATCCGTTGTTTCAAGGTAGACCTTTGAGTTGTAAAGTTCCGAGCCTATCGTGTTGACGGGAGTGCTCAAGACCTCCGCCGCAACTCCCGAC
>CAVFQD010000023.1:11078-14217 GCA_963624605.1 Eshraghiella crossota
ACTTCCACGCAAAGCCAAGACCCGTTGTTACGGAATTGTATATTTCCGGCATAACCGACGGCAGATATATTTTTGATACGATTTTTCTTTTCGGCACCTTATACGCCCTTGCCATTTCAAGCAATGAGCCGTCCGTGGAATTTATACCCGTTGAAATATTCGACCAGACAATCGGCATTACCATTAAAAACGAAGTGAACACGGGCACATTCTTTTTTGTCATCCACACAAGCGCAAGGATAATAAACGACGCCACGGGTGTTGAGCGCACGACATTCATAAAGGGCTTGAATACCGCACGCATAAACTCCGATTTTGAGGTGAGCACCGCAAGCGCCGTCCCCGCAAGCAACGCTGAAAGATAGCCCTTCAATATTGCCCACAGCGAATTTGCAGCCTTGATATAAAGCTGTTTCTCGCCGAGCATTTCAAAAAGCCTGAAAAGCACTTTTAAGGGAGAGGCTATAAGCACCTCCCTGTCGACCGTAAAATATAACGCTGTCCACACGCCGAGCCATATGAGAGCGGATGCCGCCCCCATAAATACCCGTTTAAGAGCTCTTTTATTTTGCATTGTACCAGAAATCATCGCCCGGGATTTCTCCGCCTACCGATGAAGGATTGGCGTTAAAGAGAACCGTAAGATTTTCCGAGCCTGTCTTTTTCATATCGTCGCCGGCAAGGTAAGCTATATGGCAATTCGGTATTGCCTTCTTTGCAACCGCCGCCTTGGGGATAATTCCGTAGGTCTCGCAAAGACCTGCCGCACCGTCAATATCGCCTGTGACATAGTCGATTGAATTTTTGTATTCATAGAGGAAGGCTTCAACCGCATCCCCGTTGTTCTCTACAAAGTCTTTTCTTGCGATTACGCATCCCATAGCGAGGGAAACGCCCGAAGCCTCTTCAAACGCCGTGCTCAAATCAACGGCAATCGCAAAGTGCTCGTTCTGTGAGAGAACCGCAGTTACATTCGGTTCGGGAAGGAGAATAATATCCGCTTCGCCAGACGCCGCAAGAGCTGCGACCTCTGCATGCTCCGACTTATACTCGACCGTAACCTTATCGGCAATTCCGTTCTTCTCAAGCAGATAGTTGAGAACATACTCGGGCGTCGCACCCTGTCCCGCCGCAACTACCGTTTTGCCCTCAAGGTCCGCAAGCTTGGTGACTGTCGGGTCGCTTGAGAGAATGTAGAGCGTGCCGAGAGTGTTGACGGCAAGCATTTGAACATTACCGTTTGTCTTTTTGTAAAGCACCGCCGCAAGATTCAACGGACAAGCGGCAATATCTGTGCTGCCGTTGATAATTCCGCCGGAAATCTCCGTGGGATCCGAGGAAAGCGTAAAGGTGTATTTGTTAAGAGCCGTGCCTGCGTCGTTGTCTGACATAAGCTTAGCCGCACCGATACCCGTCGGGCCTTTAAGCATTGTTACATTTATCTGTGTATTTGTTGCCTTAGGCGTTTTACTTCCCACCGAGCAAGCGGCAAATGACAAAAGCATAATTACCGCAAAAAGCAGTGCCGAAAATTTCCTGATTTTCAAAGTTTTATCCTCCTGAAATTATAATAAACAGATTATATCGCCGTCTTTTTCAATCTTCCCGTCTGCGCAAAGCTCGTCAAGCGCCCTATAGAGACTTGCACGGCTTAAATTCAACTGCTTTGAAAGCTCCGTCTTTTTCCCCGACAGAACGCACCTGCCGCCGTCCGAGTTGCGCTCAAAATATGCAAGCAGTTTACCCTTTGCGGTCGGAGCAGTGTACTCCTCAATTTTGCCGTTTAGAAAATATATCCTCTGAGAAAGATATTTTATATATCCTTTGGCAAATTCGGGGCTTCTTGAAATAAGACTGTCAACACCCTCTTCGGAAATGAAAACAACTGTGCATTCGCTCTGTGCGACAATATCGTTTACAAACTCTTCACAGTCGTTATAAAGCGTTACGGCACCGAAAATATCGCCTGCGGTCAAGTGATTTATTACGATATGCTCCTTTTTGACGCTTACCGTTCCGTCGGCAATTACGCCTATACATTTTTCTTTTGAATTTCTCGAAAAAACGAGCTCTCCCTTTTTGAAAATTCTGTCAATGCAATAGTTTTCACATACAGATGAAAGCTGATTTTTGTCAACAGAAGAAAAAAAGTAATTATTTGACAAAACAACTGCTCTGTCAGAAAACGAACAGCCTTTCATACATCCTCCAAAAGTGTCTTATTTGATACACTTTTATTTTAACAATCCTATGTCTGTATGTCAATAAAAATTTATCAAGCCCGTTAAGTTTTCATTGTAAAGCACGGTAATATATGTTAAGATTATATCAGCAGCTTGCAGGAGGATTCTTTTATGGAATATTCAATCAAGAACAACAATTACAGAGAGTTCGAGGTCTTTGAAATCAACAAATTAAGACCGAGAGCATACTCAATTCCTTTTCATTCGCTCAAAAAGCTTAAATCAACCGATTGCCTCACGGAGAGATACCAAAGCGATATGGTAACCGTGCTCTCGGGAGAATGGGATTTCAAATATTACGATAAGATGAGCATTATGCCCACCCGTTTTGAGCCGGACAGAGTTCAGTTTGACAAGATAACCGTTCCCTCAACCTGGCAGAGAACGGGCTACCGTCCGCCGGTATATCTCAACACAAGATATGAATTTTGCCTTTATCCGCCCGAATTGCCCGAGGATTTTGCTGCAGGCGTTTACAGAAAAAAATTCAACATAAAGAATGCGGACAAAATACATATAATCTCATTCCTCGGAGTTGTTTCGTGCCTTGACTTGTATGTAAACGGCGAATTTGTCGGTTACAGCGAGGGAGCGCACAACTCTGCGGAATTCGACATTTCAAATTACCTTATAAACGGCGAAAACGAGCTTGTTGCAGTCGTTCGCAGATGGTCGACAGGCACATATCTCGAATGTCAGGATATGTTCAGGGAAAACGGCATTTTCCGTGATGTACTGCTCTATGAATATGACGGCTGTTATGTTAACGACTACGAGATAAAGACAAATAATGTCGGCGGCTCAAGCTATGACCTCCACACCTGCGTTGACCTGCACGGAGAGTTGGAAAACTGCACCGTAAAGGTTGAGCTTTTTGATAAAGACAAATGCATACT
>CAVFQD010000023.1:14227-24398 GCA_963624605.1 Eshraghiella crossota
AAAGCCTGCCGAGCACCATGCTTGCTTTGATTTTCCGAATGTCAGCGTTACCGAATGGAGCGCCGAAATTCCTTATATTTATGAAATGTACATAACCCTTAAAAGGGATAATAAAACCGTAAGCGTTACAAGAAACTACACAGGCTTCAAGAGCGTTGAAATTGTCGGCGATGTGTTTAAGTTCAACAAAAAGGCAATCAAGTTCAAGGGCGTAAACCACCATGACACAAACGCAAAGAACGGCTATGTTATGTCTGCCGACGACATTCGTCTTGACCTTACGCTTATGAAGCAGTTTAATGTAAACGCGATAAGAACCTCGCACTATCCCCCCGACCCGATGCTTCTTACCCTTGCGGACATTATGGGCTTCTATGTTGTCGATGAAGCTGACATTGAAACCCACGGTACGGGAAGCATAGGTCCGAATCATATATACAAGCCGAACCTCATAAGCAACGATGTCAAGTGGGCAAACAGATATATGGACAGGGTCTGCCGTATGTATTACAGAGACAGAAATCACCCGTCAATTACAATGTGGTCGCTCGGCAACGAAGCGGGCGGATACAAGTGTCAGGACATCTGCTATATGTTCTTAAACGGTATGTGCCCTGAAATCCCCGTTCACTATGAGGGCGCTATCAGGACAAGGCGCGTCGGATACGATGTTATCTCCGAAATGTACACAAGCTCTCAGAACTGCGAAAAGACGGGTAAAAAGGAAAGAGGCAGGAAATATCTCGGCAAGCCGCTCTTCCTTTGCGAATACTGCCACGCAATGGGCGTAGGTCCCGGCTGTCTTGAGGACTATTGGAACATTTTCTACAAGTACGAAAACCTTATGGGCGGCTGTATCTGGGAATGGGCAGACCACGCCGTATGGCACGATTTGTCCGACCCGAAAAACAAGTACGCCTATGAATACACCTACGGCGGAGACCACGGCGAAAAAATGCATGACAACAACTTCTGTGTTGACGGACTTATGTATCCCGACAGAACACCGCATACGGGCGCTTACGAAATGAAAGCGGTTTACCGTCCGCTGAGGCTTGAAATGCTCTCGCAAAACAGATTTAAGCTTTGGAATACAAACTCGTTTAAGAGCTCCGGCTATCTTAAAATAAACTGGTCGCTGATGAAAAACGGCATTGAAAAGGAAAGCGGAACGGTTGAAAATGATGTTCTGCCCGGAAGCTCGGAAATTATAACGATACCCTATTCCAAGCCTGACAGCCTTACGGACGACTATCAGCTCAATATAAGCTATGTTGACGAAACAGGCTTTGAGGTTGCTGCGGAGCAGTTTATCTTGCAGGATGTCGCACGGGAAACAAAGGTTCCGGTTTCAAAGACGCTCACCGTTATGGAAACTCCCGAGAGCGTCGGAATTTCATTTGAAAACGGAAAGGTGGTTTTCAATAAGACCACGGGCGAGCTTGCAAGCTACGCCTACGACGGCAAGGAGCTTATCAATTCAATGCCCGCAGGCGGCACAAAGGGATTTTTACCCAATGTTTACCGTGCCCCCATTGACAATGACTCGCATGGCGCAGCACCTAAATGGAGCGTCAAGAAGCTTGAAAATGCAAAGCCCGAATTTGTATCGCTTGCATTTGAAAACAACGGCGACAAGGTTACCGTTTCGGCAAAATACAACATTGTTTCAAACAGGAAAAAGCTTTATAAGAGTGATATTGTCTACACGGTTTTGTCCGACGGCTCTGTATCTGTTACGGCAAATCTTGTGCGTGAACCGTTCTCGGATAAGGATATTCCGAGATTCGGTCTTACCGTTGAGCTTCCGCCCGAGCTTAAATATGTTCAATACTACGGCAGAGGTAAAAAGGAAAACCTTTGCGATATGAACCGTCATTCTCTTGTCGGGGTTTATAATTCAACCGTCGAAGAAATGCACGAGCCCTATATTTTACCGCAGGACAACGGCAACCACGGCGGAACCAAGTACTTAAAGCTCACGGACAACGAGGGAAAGGGTATTGAATTTGTCGCAGACCCGAAATTCAGCTTCAGCGTTCACAACTACACGCAGGCTCTGCTTGTCAAGGCGCAGCACAGTGAGGACTTAAAGGATGAAAACACAACCTTTGTTTCGCTTGACGGTTTCCACAGGGGCGCAGGCACAAACAGCTGCGGTCCCGACACTCTTGAAAAGTACAGGTTTGTATTTGACAAAGAGATAAAATTCAGATTTGCATTTAAGCCGATTGCTTAACCGCATAAGGCTTTGCGGCACACTTCACAATGGAGCGTGCCGCAATTGTTAAAGCGTTACAATCTGACAATAAATCAAAATCGGAGATATTTATGGAAAAATCAAACGGTTACACGCCCGTAAAAATGGAATTAAAAAGCATAAAAACACTCGGAAAAGCGCCGAGCGAATATCATGCAAACGGCAACGCCACGAGGATTACAAACATTCCTTATGAAAAATATATAAAGCCCGTCAGCGCGCCGTCCGATTGCGTTGTTCCCGAGATTTCGGAGAGCTTTTCCCCGGAAGAGAACGCAGGAATAATCAACGAATGTATAAAGTCGTTGAAATTCGGCGGAACGGTATATATTCCGAGCGGAGAATACAAAATTTCCACCGTTGTCCTAAAGAGCAATATGACGTTTTTTGTCTCGGAAAAGGCAAAGCTTGTATCATTAAGCTATGAGGAAAACGAAAAAAGCTCTTCTCCCCTTTTCGGCGGAGTAATATACGCATACGACGCGGAAAACATAACCGTTACGGGCGGCGGCAGGATAAGCGGCAACGGAGAGAGCTACACAAAAGAGCCTGAAATATCCGAGCCTCTTTATGCGCTTGAAAGCTTCAATTTATACACGAGAATTATCGAGGCGAGAAAGAGGATACGCTTTTTCAAAACGAACAACAGATACAGTATCTTAAAATTTAAAAGCTGTAAAAACATAACCGTAGACAGCATAATTCTCGACGAGTCGGCAAGCTGGACTCTTGTCACCGAAAACTGCGACAATGTGACTATCAAGAACACGGTACTCGACAACAATATGAGGGTTGCCAACACCGACGGCATAGACCTTTGCGGCGGCGACGGCTGTATAATTGAAAACTGCTTTATCGCAACGGGCGACGACGCAATTGTATTAAAGCCCATCTACGGCAATATAAGCAATGTCAGCATTAAAAACTGCGTTATGACCACCTTTGCAAATTGGTTTAAAATCGGTACAGAATCCCCTTACGATGTCGAAAACGTAAAAATGCGGGACTGCAAATTTTTCCTGCCGGACGGCATTACGGGCGGATATTCTGGCATTGCCGTAGAGTCTGCTGACGGGGCGAATATAAACGGCGTTGAAATCAGCAATATAGAAATGGACGGCGTAAGCTCCCCCATTCTTATTTGGCTCGGTAACAGGCTGAAATACGATTTCAACAAAAAGGTCGGAAGCATTAAAAATATTCATATATCCGATATTACGGCAACCGACACCGAACTGCCCTGCGCCGTTACGGGCTGTAAAGCCGACGGCAAGGTGTACAAGGTGCAAAATGTGAAGCTTGAAAATATTAAAGCCGTTTACCGCAATACCGATGAAAGCCTTACCGTGCGCGAAAAGCCGAGTGATATTTCAATGGACGGCTATCCCGAAATTTCAAGGATTTCGCATTTTTATCATAATTCTCACGAGGAGAGCGAATATTGGGATTTGCCCTGCTACTCGCTTTTTGTAAGATACGCCGAAAACATAGATTATTCGGGACTGAAAACAGTTCCGAGAGAATGTTCAACGCTTCGGGAGTTCTGTATAGAATAAAAAAGAGAGTCTGATGACTCTCTTTTTTAATGCCTTGTGTCGTCCTCGTAGCACTCGCACCATCTCGCCTGAAAAGACGGTTCCTCGCCGCCCTTATACAGATGGCTCAAATCGCCGTACTGAACGCAGGTGAATATCGCCTTACCCTTTTCACGCTCCTGTGTTACAAGCCTTGTAACCGAAGTCGGGAGTGCAACAAAATTATGCCACATAATCATCGGCGAAACGCTGAAAATCCTTGAGAGAATAACACTCTCCACACCGAAGTGACAGAAAATCGCAATCTTGTCATGATTTGAATTTATTACCCTGTAAATTCTTCCGTCCTTTTTATAGCCGTGCTTTGCGAGCAATTCGTCCACGCCGTCGCATACAGTCTTATAATGGCGTTCGACATCGCCCTTTCGCATAAGCTTTACTTTCAGCCACTTTTCGTAGGAATAATAGTCGTCGATTTCCGTCCAATATGCGGGCTTCCTGTCCCAGCACTGTTTTTTGAAAACGCCCTTGCCGACCGTGCCCTGAAATTCCCTTGCCCATTCAAGCGTTGGCATATCATTATCGGGATATTTTTCCATAGTGTAAGACGCCGTTTTCTGCGCCCTGCCGAGAGGAGAACAGTAAAAATAATCTATGCTTTCCTTTTCCATACGCTGTGCCAACAGTTTTGCCTCACGAACGCCCTTTTCCGTAAGCGAATCCCTTGCGTAATCGGGGTCGCCGTGCCTTATGATAAACAGTTCCGTAATAACACCTCCGCAAGTATTTTCCCTCTGAAAATACTTTATCACATTCAATTCGGTTCGACAAGATTTTTTTGCGTTTTCCAAAAAAGATTTTCAGATAAAAAAACGTAAAAAACTATTGACATTTTTCGATTTTATCTCTAATATTTATCTCATACCAATTAGGGGGCGCTTATGTGCGCACTCCGACTATATCTATCGGTTGGAAAGGGGCTGCATAATTGAACAACAATCCTGTAATTATCGACCTTCAAAACATCAGCGTCAGCTTTGACGGACAAAAAATTCTCAATAATATCAATCTTCAAATCCACGACGGTGAATTCGTTACGCTTTTGGGTCCCTCCGGCTGCGGAAAAACCACCACACTGCGTATAATCGCCGGTTTTTTACAGCCTGACGAAGGAAACGTCATGTTTGAAGAAAAAAATATAGATGGTGTTCCCGCTTATAAAAGGCAGGTAAACACCATTTTTCAGCGTTATGCGTTATTTCCGCATCTGAATGTTCACGACAATATCGCTTTCGGTCTTAAAGTCAAGAAAATCAAGGATAAAAAGGCTGTCAATGAAAAGGTTGAACAAATGCTTGACCTTGTAAACCTCAAGGGCTTCGGTTCAAGAAACATAAGCTCTCTTTCCGGCGGTCAGCAGCAGCGCGTCGCAATAGCGAGAGCCTTGGCGGTTGACCCGAGAGTCGTGCTCCTTGACGAGCCGCTCGGCGCACTTGACTTAAAGCTCCGTAAGGATATGCAGATTGAGCTTAAAAACATTCAGCAGAAATTGGGCATAACCTTTATTTATGTTACGCATGACCAGGAGGAAGCGCTTTCAATGTCGGACACCGTTGTTGTTATGAACAACGGCGAAATCCAGCATATCGGCTCGCCTCTTGATGTATATAACGAACCGAAAAACGCCTTTGTAGCGGACTTTATCGGCGAGAGCAATATCCTTGACGGCGTTATGCATGAGGACTTCTCGGTTGAATTTTCGGGTATGCGCTTCCAGTGCGTCGACAAGGGTTTCAAAAAGGATGAGCCCGTCGATGTAGTCATAAGACCGGAGGATATTGATGTCCTGCCCGAGGGCGAGGGTATGCTCAGCGGTAAGGTTACCTCCGTTACCTTTAAGGGTGTTCACTATGAAATAATTGTTGACATCGACGGCTTTAAGTGGATGATACAGACAACGCAGAAAAGCGAGGTCGGCGACACTATCGGCATCTCCATAAAGCCCGACGAAATGCACATTATGAAGAAATCCGAATATTCGGGACTTTACGGCGATTACAGCTCGTTCAGCGAGGAGTTTGACGAGCTTTCAGACCCGACCTTTACGGAGGAAGAAGAATAATGAGACATTCCTCCGCTTTGAAATCGCTTATCAACGCTCCGTATTTGCTCTGGTCGGTGCTTTTCATTATCGCACCGATGATAATGGTTGTTTACTATGCGTTTACCGACAGAAACGGCACCTGGACCTTAGCCAACATAACGGCTCTCGGCGCATATTCGCAGACCTTTATCCGCTCGATATGGTATGCGTTTATCGCAACGGTAATTTGCCTTGTGCTCGCCTACCCCATTGCGTATATTATGTCGCGTTCCGGTATGACGAAACAGCGCACGATAATGATGCTTGTTATGCTCCCTATGTGGATGAATTTTCTTATCCGTACCTATTCGTGGATAGCACTGCTTGCGAACACAGGCATCATTAACACCTTGCTTTCGAAAATCGGTATAGGTCCGCTCCATATGATAAACACGCCCGGGGCGGTCATACTCGGTATGGTATATAATTTTCTGCCGTATATGATTTTGCCGATTTATTCGATTATGTCTAAGCTTGATTACCGTCTTGTCGAGGCGGCACAGGATCTCGGCTGCAATTCATTCGGCGTGCTCAAAAGAGTTATTTTCCCGTTGAGCATTCCCGGCGTCATTTCGGGAATTACAATGGTTTTTGTTCCGTCGGTCAGTACGTTCTATATCAGTCAAAAGCTCGGCGGAGGCAAATATCTTCTTGTCGGCGACTCAATAGAAATGCAATTTCAATCGGCATACAACTATAACCTCGGTGCCTCGCTTTCATTGGTGCTTATGGTTATGATAATCATTTGTATGATTATTATGAACAGATTTGCCGATAGCGAGGAAGGAGCGATGATTATATGAAAAAGGTCCTTTCCTCTCTCTATATCGCGCTTATTATGATTTTCCTCTATGCGCCGATGCTTGTTATGATTGTACTTTCGTTTAATGAATCCGCAAGTACAAGCGTTATGACCGGATTTTCGCTTAAATGGTACGGCGAGCTGTTCAACGACACCACAACGCTCGCGGCTTTGAGGAACACCCTTGTCCTTGCGATAGTTTCCTCGGTTATTTCAATGATAATCGGCACTGCGGCGGCGGTAGGCATTTACAATATAAAAAAGAAATGGCTGCAATCCTCTATTCTTACCGTTACAAACATACCGATGATGAATCCCGAAATCGTTACAGGCGTTTCGCTTATGCTTCTTTTTGTCTTTGTCGGCAAATTGGTGGGAATGTCCGATGTATTGGGCTTTCCGACGCTTTTAATAGCTCATATAACATTTAATTTGCCGTATGTTATCCTCTCAGTGCTTCCGAAGCTCCGTCAGACGGATAAACACCTTTCCGAGGCGGCGCAGGATCTCGGCTGTACGCCTGTTCAGGCATTCTTTAAGGTTGTTCTGCCCAACATTTCTTCGGGAATCATAACGGGCTTTATAATGGCGTTTACCCTTTCGCTTGACGATTTCATAATCAGCTATTTTGTCAGCGGACCTAAGTTTCAAACGCTTCCCATTGTCATCTTCTCAATGACAAAGAAAAAGGTAAAGCCTGATATGTACGCTCTTTCAACGCTTATCTTTGCAGCGGTACTCATTTTACTTATTATTATGAACATAACGCAGGCAAGAAGCGAAAAGAAAGAACAAATGGAACAAAAAGTTTAATTTATAACGGAGGAAAAGAAAATGAAAAAAGCAATCAGCATCGTTATGACTCTTATTATGCTCTTTGGCATTTTTGCGCTGTCCGGTTGTACAAGCTCATCGGAAAAGCTTAATGTTGAGGCATTAAAAGGCAATTATGATGTTCCCGAGCTCAAGGGCACGGAGATAAACGTTTACAACTGGGGCGAATACATTTCGGACGGCTCCGAGGGCACGCTCAATGTTATAAAAGAGTTTGAAGAACTTACCGAAATAAAGGTAAACTACGCTATGTTTGACTCAAACGAGGACCTTTACTCGAAGCTCAAAAGCGGCGGCGTAAGCTATGATGTGCTTATTCCGTCGGATTATATGATAGCAAGAATGATTTCGGAGGATATGCTTCAGCCGATAAATTTCGACAATGTTCCGAATATATCATATATCGACAGCACATACAAAAACGCATACTTCGATCCCGACGGTAAATATACGGTTGCGTATACGGGCGGCATGGTCGGACTGATATATAACACAACTATGGTAGATGAAACGCCGACAAGCTGGAGCATTATGTGGGACGAGAAATATTCGGGACAAATTCTCACCTTCAACAATTCGAGAGACGCTTTCGGCATTGCGCAGTATCTTTTGGGCTACAGCATAAATTCCACCGACAAAGCTCAGTGGGACGAAGCGGCTCAGAAGCTTATCGAGCAGAAGCCTCTGATTCAGTCATATGTTATGGACGAGGTATTTGACAAGATGGAAATGGGCGAAGCAGCTATTGCTCCCTACTATGCGGGCGACTATCTCACGATGGCTGACATAAACCCCGATCTCGCCTTTGTATATCCCGATGAGGGAACGAATATTTTCATAGACGCTATGTGCATTCCGTCAAACGCAAAGAACAAGGAAGCGGCAGAGCTGTTTATAAACTTTATGTGCGAGCCGGAAATTGCGCTTGCAAATGCAAATCATCTCGGCTATCTCTGCCCGAACACTGCGGTGCTTGCGGATGACAGATACGAGTACAAGGACAATGAGGTTCTTTATCCGAAAAAAGAGGTTAAGACCGAATATTTCCACAACCTTGACCAGGATATGCTTGATTACCTCGCTTCCCTTTGGGAAAAGGTAAAGCTCGCATAAAGGCATAATTTCACCCCTGTAAGATTTCAGTCTTGCAGGGGTGTTTTTTATTTTACTTCCTATGCCTTTTTACTCGGGACAGACAGCTCACGGTAGGTTTGACGGATAAAGAAAGCGGCAATAATGAAGGTCAGTAAATCCGCTGCGGGGAACGACCATAGAAGTCCGTCCAAACCGAAGAAAATCGGCAATATAACGGGAAGTGACACGCCGAAGATGATTTCTCGCGTCAAGGATACGGCGGTAGAAGCAAACGCCTTGCCCAAAGCCTGCAAATAAATGAACGCCCCCTTATTCAGGGTTGCAAGCGGCATCAGGCACAGATAAATTCTGAAGCATTTCACGGTAAAATCCGCATAATACGCACTCTCGTTTGCCGCACCGAACAGCATTGCAATCTGCAACGGGAAAGCCTCGACGATTATCAATGCTATCGCACCGACAATGAACTCAGACAGCAGCAGACGGGAAAACAACTCCTTTGCACGCTCGGTCTTTCTTGCTCCGATATTATATCCCGCAATGGGAATACAGCCTGCCGCCATACCGATTGCTATTGAAATGGCTATCTGGAAAAACTTCATTACAATACCGAGAACGGCAAGAGGTATCTGCGCATACTCCGTCTGCCCGAAAATCGGGTCCAACGCTCCGTATTTCATACACATATTCTGTACTGCAGCCATAGAAATAACAAGTGAAATCTGTGCAAGGAAGCTTGTAAGACCCAGAGACAGAAATTTCGGAATAAGCCTTCCGTTCAAAACAAAGCTGCTCTTTTCAAGCTTGATTACCTTCATATGGCACAAATACCAAACCGAAAGAGCTGCAGTAAGCACCTGACCGATAACCGTAGCAACCGCCGCGCCCATCATACCCCAATGGAAGCCGTAAATGAATACGGGGTCAAGTATTATATTGGCAACAGCGCCCGAAACGGTAGCAACCATGGCAAACTTAGGGCTTCCGTCACTGCGTATTACGGGGTTCATAGCCTGCCCGAACATATAAAACGGTATACCCAATGTTATATAAAAGAAATATTCTTTTGCGAACATATGGGTTTCCTCGTTTACCGTTGAGCCGAACAGCGAAAGAATAGGCTCGCTGAAAATCAGGTAAACAGCCGTCAGAACGATACTGCATGCCACGCAGAGCACAATGGCGTTACCGATAGACTTATGTGCGTCCTCACGGTCGTTTTTTCCCAATGCAATGCTCACAAACGCACAGCAGCCGTCGCCGATAAACACAGCTATACCGAGAGCCACAACAGTCAGCGGAAAAACCACGGTGTTAGCTGCGTTACCGTATGAGCCGAGATAATCTGCGTTTGCAATGAAAATTTGGTCGACTATGTTGTAAAGTGCTCCGACAAGCAGTGAAATTATACACGGTACGGCATATTTTCGCATAAGCTTTCCGATTTTTTCGTTTGCAAGAAATGAGTTGTCATTTTGTTTCATAATTTGCCTCCTAAAAGC
>CAVFQD010000024.1:0-23915 GCA_963624605.1 Eshraghiella crossota
ATCACAAACGATATTAAATACATTGGCGTAAATGATTACGATATTACGCTTTTCGAGGGTCAGTACCCGATAAAGAACGGTATGGCATACAATTCATATGTCATTTTTGACGAAAAAATCGCAGTTACCGACACGGTTGACAAAATTGCGGTCGGCAGATGGCTTGAAAATCTCGACAGAGAGCTCGGCGGCAAAAAGGTTGACTACCTTATAGTCCAGCACCTTGAGCCCGACCACTCGGCGGGAATTGACGCCCTGTGTGAAAAATTTCCCGAGATGAAAGTAATCTGTTCGGCAGGCGCTTTGAAAATGCTCCCGAACTTCTGCGATGTAAGCCTTGACAGGGTTACAGGCGTTAAGGAAAACGATACGCTTTGTCTGGGTGCTCACACGCTTACCTTTGTTATGGCACCGATGGTTCACTGGCCCGAGGTTATGGTAACCTACGACAGCAGGGACAAGGTACTTTTCTCCGCAGACGGCTTCGGAAAATTCGGCACGGTTGACGCCGACGAAGCATGGGAGGACGAGGCAAGAAGATATTACATCAACATTGTCGGAAAATACGGCAAGCAGGTTCAGGCTCTCCTCAAAAAGGCTTCTGCGCTTGAAATTGAAACGATATGTCCGCTGCACGGTCCCGTTCTGACGGACACCATAGGCGAGGTATTAAGGCTCTATGACCTCTGGTCGTCATACACGCCCGAAAAGGACGGCGTTCTCATTGCCTGCGCCTCAATCCACGGCAACACCCTCAAGGCGGCTCACGAGTTAAAGTCTATGCTCGAGGAAAAGGGAGAAAACACGGTTCTTTTTGACCTTACCAAGGGCAATATTTCCGAATGTGTTTCACTCTGCTTCTGCTATGACCGCATTGTGCTTATGGCATCAAGCTATGACGCAGGCGTGTTTGCACCGATGAGCGATCTGCTTCACCATCTTCAGTCAAAGGCGTTCCAAAACAGAACCGTTGCGCTGTGCGAAAATTCAAGCTGGGCGCCGTCGGCGCTGAGAACTATGAAGGCGGAACTTGAAAAGTGCGGAAGCATCGCGCTTCTTGACAAGACGGTTTCGATAAAGACGAGACTTTCCGACTCATCCCTTTCGGAGCTTCGTGAGCTTGCAAACGAGCTTTCAAAATAAAACAAAACAATCGATTTTGTGCGTGTACGGTGCTTCGTACACGCTTTTTTATGCAATATATATTATATTGCACAATAAATAATGTATATTTTTATCTTTTTACTATTGACGAGTTAGCCGTGACTAACTATAATTAAGTTAGCGGTTGCTAACTATATATTTTTATATAAAGGAGAGGCTTATGAGTTTTGTTGAAATCAAGGGTATAAAAAAGCATTTCGGACAGGGCGACAGCCTTGTCAATGTATTAAACGGCGTTGACATAAATATTGAAAAAGGTGAAATATGCGTGCTTTTGGGTCCGTCGGGCTCGGGCAAATCTACGCTTCTTAACATTATCGGCGGAATTGAAAATGCTGACGAGGGCTACATAGCAATCGACGGCGAAAAGACAAAGGATATGAATGAAAAGCAGCTCACTCTTTACAGAAGGAAGCATCTCGGCTATGTTTTCCAGATGTATAACCTTATCCCCAACCTTACCGTAAGGGAAAATATCGAGGTCGGCAAATATCTCGGCAGCGACACGCTTGATGTTGACGAGCTGATGAAAACGCTTGGCATTTACGACCAGAGAAAGAAAACCCCCGCTCATCTTTCGGGCGGTCAGCAGCAGAGAACATCCATAGGCAGGGCTATTGTCAAAAACCCGGATATTCTCCTGTGCGACGAGCCTACGGGTGCGCTTGACTACAACACATCAAAGGAAATACTCAAGCTTATCGAGGATATAAACAAAAAATACGGCAACACGATTATTATGGTAACGCACAACGACGCTATAAAGAATATGGCGGACAGAGTTTTCACATTGAAGGACGGCGTTGTCAGGAAAAACTATATAAACGAAAACAGGATACCTGCGGCAGAGCTTGAATGGTAAGGGAAGCTTAAGAGGTGAGAAAATGAAAAACCCACTTAATAAAAGATACCCGAGGGAGGTAAAACAAGACTTCGGAAAATATGCCGCAATTTTCCTTTTCCTTGTATTCTTTATCGGTGCAATGTCGGGATTTTTTGTCTCGGACATAAGCGTTGCGGCAACATATTACGAGGGTCTCGAAAAATACAACATAGAGGACGGCCATATGGCTTTCAACCTTGTACCGAACAACGAATTGCTTAGTAAAATTGAGACTGAGAACAACATAACTCTTTATAAAATGTACTATAAGGACGAAACAGTCGCTCAGAACGACACCACGCTTCGTATTTATGTTGACAGAGACGCAATAAACACCGAATGTGTTATGGACGGCGCAATGCCGACAGCCGCAAACGAAATGGCTGTTGACAGAATGTATGCGGTAAACAACAAGATTTCAATAGGCGACACCGTAACCGTTGACGGGCAGGATTATGTCGTAACGGGCTACAGCGCGGTTCCCGATTACAGCTGTCTTTTTGAAAGCAATGCGGATATGATGTTCGACGCAGTAAACTTCGGCGTTGCGTTTGTAACGAACGAGGGATATGAAAAAATCAGAACCACTCACGAAAAAATAAACTATGCGTGGAAATATCTCACGCCCACAACGGACGATGTTGACGCAAAGAACCGTTCGGACGGTATTACGGACAGCCTTGAGGACATATTAAAGCAGTACGACCAAGACCTTATTCAGGCGCAGGTTGACTCGCTTTACGCTCAGGCAAAGGACATCTCGGCAGGGCTCGGAGACGATTTTGAAAAGGCTTCAAAGACAATAACAAACAAGGTTACCGCCGCTGCCGAAAAGGCTGCGGAAAATGCGGTCTCCTCCCTCTCCTCGGACGAAATTCTTGATGTTATTTCCTCGGCTTCGGGCAAGAGCAGAGATGAAATTGTAACCTCGGCGTTTAATTCGCTCGGTCTTACGGACGAACAGAAATATACGCTTGCGGCATATTCGGGCACACTTTCTAACGAGGAGATGCTCGGTGCGGCGCTCAAGCTTTCGGGCAAGACGGAGGACGACCTTATGCCGACAGTTATGGCGGCAAGCGGTATGAACGAGGACGAACTGGGCACGGCTTTGATGAAATACGCCGCTGAGAAACAGGGCACAACCGTTGACGGACTTATCGCAAAGCAGCTCGGCATGACCGAAGAGAAATACAAGGCTATGACCGACGCCTTTGAAGAGTCAAAGGATTTAACCGACGACCTCGACAAGACCTCGGCGGAGGCTCCGAAAATCAACTTTGACGAGCTTGAAAACGAAAATGACTACGAAAACGATATGGACTTTTCGCTTGATAAGATTTACTCGATAGTCGATAAAATAAGCGCTACGGGCATTTACGATATGAGCGGTATCAGAGCAACCCTTGACCGCCTTGACGCCCTTACAAAGACGGACATCGACGACAGCGAAATAATCACAATTAAAGATTACAATCCGAAATTTTCAAACAAGGCAATCAACTTCACCATTGATGACACCGTAGGCGATAAGGCGAACGCAATGCTTATGCTTTATATGATAATTGCGGTAATTGCGTTTATGTTTGCCGTTACCTCCTCAAACACAATCTCAAAGGAAGCAAATGTTATCGGTACTTTGAGAGCTTCGGGCTACACCAAGGGCGAAATTATAAGTCACTATATGATGCTTCCCATCGTTGTGACGCTCCTCGGTGCTGTTGTCGGAAACATCTTTGGTTATACGCTGTTTGAGGATATGCTTGTCGGCGTATACTATTCAAGTTATTCGCTCCCGACATACGAAACGCTTCCGAGCGCACAGGCATTCCTTGACACGACCGTTGTACCGCTTATTCTTGTAATTGTCATAAACCTTGCGGTAATCGGAAGAAAAATGCAGTTGAGTCCGCTTTCCTTCCTCAGAGGCGAATTGAGCAAAGGAAAGAGAAAGCAGGCGGTAAGCCTTTCGGAAAAGCTTCCGTTCATTTCACGCTTCAGACTTCGAATACTCTTCCAGAACATTCCGTCATATCTTACAATGTTTATCGGAATTTTCCTCGGCGGCATGCTTGCGGTGTTCGGACTTATGTACGGTCCACTGATTTCTGACTACGGAGAGCTTGTAAAGGAAACGCAGATTGCACAATATCAGTATGTGCTTGTCGATACCGTTGAAACACAGAACGGGCAGGCGGAAAAATACTGCGTTACCTCGCTTGATACGGTAAGCGAAAAGTATATGACTGATGAGGTTATGATTTACGGAATCGAAAACGGAAGCAAATATATCACGACCGAAATCCCGTCGGGACAGGTGCTCGTTTCAAATGGCTACGCCGCAAAATTCAAGCTGTCCGAGGGAGACGAAATAACGCTTAAAGATAAGTATTCGAGCAAAACTTATACCTTCACGGTCGGCGGAATTTACACCTACGACGCCGCAATCTCTGTATTTATGCCGAGAGAGGATTATCTCAGCACCTTCGGCGAGGACAGCGATTATTTCACGGGCTATTTCAGCAACGAGGAGCTGACCGACATCGACTCCGACGATATAGCAACGGTTATAACCGAAAAAGACCTTACCAAGATTGTTACGCAGATGCAGGTATCAATGGGCGAGTTTATGAATGTATTCAAGGCACTCGGCGTTGTAATATTTATGCTTGTTATCTACATTTTGACAAAGCAGATAATCGAGCGTAACGCAAAATCAATTTCAATGACAAAGGTTTTGGGCTTCACAAACGGCGAGATAGCGAGGCTGTATATTGTGATAACCTCGCTTGTGGTAATCGGCTCGCTTCTTCTGTCGATACCTCTTATCCACCTTGCTCTGAAGCTGATTTTCCGGGAATACCTTTACACACAAATGACGGGCTACATTCCGTATATAATTTCAAACACCTGCTATGTCAAGATGTTTATTATGGGAATAGTCAGCTATGCGGTGGTTTCAATCGGTATGTTCGTTAAGATAAAGACGCTTCCCAAGGGCGAGGCTCTTAAAAACCAAAGCTTATAATAATTCCTTATATCTCCTTTCCTGATGAAATATGCACGGCGTTTAACCAAAGCACCGTGCATATTTTTTATTATTGAAAAAAATTATGAATTGTACTAAAATATAGGAATAAAACAGACAAACGGAGTTGATTATATGAACGCAAACGAATTCAAAAGGAATGAGCTGCTCGCGCAGATGGTAATCAAGGGCTTGCAGTCGAGAAATATGACGGGCTACTATGCCGAGTCCAGGGAAAAGGCAAAGGAGCTTGCGCTCTCGCTTATGCCCGACGGCTGTTCGGTATCGCACGGCGGTTCGTGCTCGATTGAGGAAATAGGTCTTATTGATGAGCTCAAAAGCGGAAAATATCATTATATTGACCGCAACACTGCACCCGACAGGCATAAGGCGGAGCTTGAAGCGTATGACTGCGATGTGTTCCTCGGCAGTACAAACGCCATAACCGAGGACGGCATACTTGTCAATATCGACGGCAACTCAAACAGGGTTTCGGCTTACGCTTACGGTCCTAAAAAGGTTGTGCTTATTGTCGGAATGAACAAGGTCGCAAAGGATGTTGACGCCGCTCTTAAAAGGGCAAGGAACATTGCCGCACCGATAAACACACAGCGTTTCAATCTCAACACCCCCTGCTCCAAGACGGGTTCGTGCCTTAATTGCAAGTCGCCCGACACAATCTGCTGTCAGTTTTTGATAACAAGATATTCCCGCCATAAGGACCGTATTCATGTTATCCTTGTAAACGACAAGCTCGGATATTAAATCATTGAGATAAAAATGCCATAGAAAAACGGACGGTTTCCCGTCCGTTTTTTTGCCGTTTAACCTGTTCGGTTTTTGTGTGCGGCAATTCATATCTTCTTCAAATTTGCCATTTTTGCCATAAGCTTCTTTGTGCCGACCTTTTGGAAGGCTATTTCCAAGAGCATATCGTTGCCCATGGGGGTTGCTCTCGACACAACGCCGTCGCCGAAAACCCTGTGGCTTACCGAATCGCCCGGCTTGAAATTAAGAGCCGCCGACGAGCCCGAAGCACTCTTTCCCACTCCCGAAAAGCCTCTGTTTACCGCTGTGTTCGGCTTTGAATATGAGCTGTGCTGTGCGGTATGCGAAGCCGCAGAGGTTTTCTCCCTTGCGGCACTGCCTGAGCCGTAGCCCGAAAATGACGAATGACCGAAAAACGGATTGTCCGAGGAGCGTTCAAGCAAATTGTTCGGGATTTCGTCCAAAAATCTTGACGGTCTGTTATAGTTTGTCGAGCCGTACATCATTCTCTGTTTGGCGTCGGTAAGGTACAGCTTTTCCTTTGCTCTTGTAATTCCGACATAGCAAAGGCGGCGTTCCTCCTCCGTTTCAACCTCGGAGAACATACTCTGCCTGCCCGGGAAAACTCCCTCTTCCATTCCCGGCATAAATACCACGGGAAATTCAAGACCCTTTGCCGAATGGAGCGTCATAAGCACAACTGCGTCGGCGTCCTGATTGTAGTTGTCAATGTCGGTCATCAACGCAACCTCTTCAAGGAAGTCGCCGAGCGTTTTTTCGGGGTCCTCCTCAAAATATCTTGCAAGATTTGCGCCCAACTGATTGAGGTTTTCCATTCTGTCGTCGTACTTTAACGGGTCGTCCTTGAGCGAACGGGCGTATCCCGTCTTGTCAAGCACTTCGGCAAGCAATTCCGACGGCGGAATCTCCTCAAGCCTTGATATGAAAGAGTCTATCATATTTGTAAAGTCTTTAAGCTTTACAGCACTTCGCTTCAATAATTCGTAATTATCGGCGGTTTTGAGCACCTCGTAAAGCGGTACGCCGAGCGTATCGGCAATCTGCGAGGCATTGTTTACGGTGGTTTCGCCTATTCCCCTTTTCGGAGAGTTAATTATACGCATAAGCCTTACCTTATCCGAGGTGTTGTTGATAACATTGAGGTAAGCCATAGCGTCCTTGATTTCCATTCGGTCATAGAACTTGTGTCCGCCGATTATCCTGTACGGGATTGAATTGCGCATAAGCTCCTGCTCTATGGGACTTGACATAGCGTTCATTCGGTACAAAATCGCAAAGTCGCTCAATTTATGTTTTCTGCCCCTGTCGTACTCCTCGGAAATCTTTTTGACTATGTATTTCGCCTCTGCTGTCTCGTCGTTTACGGTGCGGCACTCCACCTTTTCTCCCGCTCCGTTTGCCGTCCACAGGTTTTTGCCCTTTCGCTCGCTGTTGTTTGCGATTACCGCATTTGCGGCGTCAAGGATGTTCTGCGTGGAACGGTAGTTCTGCTCAAGCCTTATGACAACGGCGTCCGAATATCTGTTCTCAAACTGCAAAATGTTTTCAATCGTAGCTCCCCTGAAACGGTAAATACTCTGGTCGTCATCGCCGACAACGCAGATATTCTTGTAGCCGTCCGCAAGCATTGAAGTTAGCTTATACTGTGCAAAGTTTGTGTCCTGATACTCGTCAACCATAATATGACGGAATCTTCTCTGATAGTATTCAAGCACCTCGGGGCAGGTTTCAAAGAGCTTTATTGTATTGACGATAATATCGTCAAAGTCCATTGCGTCGGCTTCACGGAGCATTTGCTCGTACTTTTTATACACCTGACCGATTTTTTCAAGCCTTATATCGCCCGAATTGTCGTTTATAAACTGCTCGGGAGTAATGAGCTGGTCCTTTGCACGGCTTATCTCGTTGAGTATCGACTTATGCGGCAGGAATTTATCGTCAATGTCGAGGAGTCTCTGACATTCCTTGATAATACGCTTGCTGTCGTCGGTATCATAGATGGTAAAATGGCTCGAAAAGCCTATTTTATCGCCGTCACGCCTTAAAATACGCACGCAGGACGAGTGGAAGGTGCTTGCCCATATGTCAAGAGCCGCTTCGCCGAGAATAAGCGAAAGCCTCTCCTTCAACTCGTTCGCCGCCTTGTTGGTAAAGGTAATGGCAAGTATCTGCCACGGCTTTACGGCGTTCACGCTCAAAAGGTCCTTTATATCCTCATAAACGGTCTTGTCGCCGTCGAGATAACGGCGTATTTTCTCCGCATCGCCGTCGTCGGGCGTTCGCTCAAGCCAGGTCGAATTGTATGCGTCGCCGTATTTAATGAGGTTTGCAATCCTGTTTACAACAACCGTAGTCTTGCCCGAACCTGCGCCCGCAAGAATTAAAAGCGGTCCTTTCGTGTTAAAGACCGCTTTCTTTTGCATATCGTTCATTCGCTTGAACTCGTTTTCTATTATCTGTTTTCTTAAAGTTAAAATTTCGCTTTTGTCCATTAAAATTCTCCGATTATTTTATGAAAAGATTTCCGCCGTGTGCGTCAATGGCAACCGTGAGCGGAAAAGAATTAAATTCCAATTTCTTGACCGATTCACAGCCCAAATCGTCGAACGCAATTACCTCGCATGAGGAAATACACTTTGAGGCGAGCGCACCCGCTCCGCCTATCGCACAGAAATACACCGCGCCGTTTTTAACGATTGCGTCGCACACCTCTTTTGAGCGTGGACCCTTGCCGACCATAGCCGCAAGCCCCATATCAAGCATTTTCGGTGCGTAAACATCCATTCTTGACGAGGTTGTGGGTCCGCATGAGCCGATTGCAAGCCCCTGCGGTGTGGGAGTCGGTCCCGCATAGTAAACGGTGGCGCCGTTTATATCATAAGGCGTTTTTTCGCCGTTTTCAAGAAGGGAAAATATACGCTTATGCGCGGCGTCACGGGAGGTGTAGACAGTGCCGCTCAAATACACGGTGTCCCCCGCTTTAAGGTATTGCGCCGCCTTTTTGATTTCGCTTGTATTGATACTGTACTCGCTCACTTTTAACCCTCTTTTGTGTCAGGCTTGATGTTCAAATTCTCGTGAAATTCGCTGTGAGGCGGGTACTGTATATATGTAAGTCCGCTTCCGTCGTTTGTTTCAAGCACGCCCGTAGCATCGTCGTCAATTTCAAACGAAACGGAGAGGTCGGGTTCAAACACTGCGTCCTGCCTTATTGCAAGGTTCTTTGCCGCAGCTGCCATACGCTGAGCGAGAACCGAAATATTGGCGTGGAGCTCGTCAACCGACTTTGTGAATATTGCGGAAATTTTGTCGACCTCCGAAGAGAGCCTTGATATTTCGCTTGCCTGCTTTGAAATGTCCTCGGAAATGGTCTTGGAAGCGGTGTGCGCCTTTTCGTTGGCAGCCGCAACAATGTTTTCCGAATATTTTCTCGCGTCAAGGAAAGCCGCACCCAAACGAGCCTGAGCCGCTTCGATTTCCTTATTATTTCTCTCAATTACGGACTTCGCCTTTGAATACTCCTCGGAAACAGCCGAAAGAGCCTCAACCCTTGAAGTGATTTCGTTATTTTTTTCTTGGAGTGCTTCAATCTTCTCCGTCTTTTCGAAAATCTCATTTTTAAGCTCTTCAAGCTGTGCGCAATCGTCCGTAAGCTCGACTACCCTTGAGTTGAGCTCTCCGATTTTTTCATCCTTTTTCTCAACATCCGATTTGAGAGCCTCGATTTCCTTTTTAAGCTCTTCGACATAGGAAATAACATCCTCTTTTTTGAAGCCGCCGAAAACGCTTGTTCTCATAATTTTTTCTGAGTCCATATAAACACCCCTACGGATAAATTCTGATTATTCTTTTCTATTTTAACAGATTTCTGAGCCAAAAACAACCTTAATGTGGATAATTGTCAAATAAATTGATTTTGATTTTTCTTTGTGTTAAAATAAGGATAAAAGGAGTGAACATTATGTCAAACGGTAAAAAACACGGCGCCCTGAAATACCTGGCGATTGTTGCGGGCGCATTCGTTACAACATTTTATGTTTCAGGCGAAATCGCTTATCATTTTGTTCTTTCAAGGAAGGGTCTGACAGGCCCGATTTCAGGCGTATTTGTCAACAAGGAAGTTAAAAACATCGCAAGCGATGAATACAGAAACAAGCTTGAAAACATACTTAAAGAGGGCGCAAAATGGTTTGAGGAATTCCCCAAGGAAAAACTTGAAACCAAGAACAGAGACGGCGATACGCTCCATGCCGACTTAATCAAGCCCGACAAGGAGAGCAATGTGTATGTTTTCTGCATACACGGCTACACCTCCGCACCGAAGTATATGGGAATTTATGCAAAGAAGTTCCGTGAGCTCGGCTACAATGTTATTCTCCCGAGTCTTCGCGGTCACGCCGACAGCGAAGAGGAGTTTATTTCAATGGGCTGGAAGGACAGACTTGATGTTGTCGATTGGATAAATTATGTCGTTTCCGAACACCCCGACTGCAAAATCGTTCTCCACGGCGTTTCAATGGGTGCGGCTACAACTATGATGACTCTCGGCGAAGAGCTCCCCGAAAATGTCAAGGCGGCTATTGAGGATTGCGGATATACAAATGTGTGGGATGTCTTAAAGCACAAGATGTCAAAGATGAAAATCCCCGAATTTCCGTTCCTTTACAGTGCAAACAACATAAATCAGCTCAGGGAAAAGTTCAACTTCAAGGAGGCTTCGTGCACCGAACAGCTTAAAAAGTGCGTTACTCCCCTGCTGTTCATCCACGGCGAAAAGGACGACTTTGTTCCGTACAGTATGCTTGACGGAGTTTATAATGCGGCTGAAAACTGCGAAAAGGAAAAGCTTTCCGTACCCGACGCTCCGCACGCGCGTTCCGTATGCGCTCATCCCGAGCTTTACTGGAGCACCGTAACGGCTTTCCTCAAAAAATACCTTTAATCGGCATTTATCCATCAGCACGGTTCAGTTGAGCCGTGCTTTTCTTTTGTCATAAATCGTACAACTTCCGAATATAAATTTATCGAAAAACAAATTCAAATCTTCAAAACAGAGGATTTTAGGAGGTACTGTTAATGGCAGAAAGAAGTATATATGCCGATATAGCGAGCAGAACAAACGGGGATATTTATATCGGCGTTGTCGGTCCCGTAAGAACAGGTAAATCGACCTTTATAAAGAAATTTATGGACACCCTTGTTATTCCGAATATAGACGACCCGGCTATTCACGACCGTGCCACCGACGAGCTTCCGCAATCTGCCGCCGGAAGAACCATTATGACAACAGAGCCGAAGTTTATCCCCGAGAGTGCTGTTGAAATCACGCTTCCCGACAACGCTTCTCTTAAAGTCAGGATGATTGACTGCGTCGGATATATCGTTCCGAGCTCGCTCGGGTACATTGAAGGCGAGAACCCGAGAATGGTGAACACACCTTGGTACGACCACGAAATCCCTTTCAATATGGCGGCTGAAATCGGCACGCAAAAGGTTATTACCGAGCACTCGACAATAGGTCTTGTAATTACGACGGACGGCAGTATTTCCGATATACCGAGGGAGGAGTATGAACAGGCGGAGGAACGTGTTGTTAACGAATTAAAGGAGCTTAACAAGCCGTTTATCGTACTGCTCAACTGTACATATCCGAAAAGCGAAAGCGCAACCGCAACGGCAGCAAGACTTACCGAAAAATACCGTGTGCCCGTCATTCCCGTAAACTGCCTTGAGCTTGACGAAAGCGAAATCAAAGAAATTCTCACACAGGTGCTTTTTGAATTTCCTATCAAGGAGATATGCATTGATTTTCCGTCGTGGCTTATTTCCCTGCCGCACGACCACTGGTTACGGCAGAGCGTTACGGGAGTTGTAGCAAGGGCAACGGAAAATCTTACTCTTGTGCGTGATGTCGGCTTGCTCACAAACGAATTGAAGCAGTGCGAATATATCACGGACGCCTCGGTCGCGCGAATGAATCTCGGAGACGGCAGTGCGTTTATTGACGCAAGGATGAGTAACGACCTTTTCTATAAAATCATCGCCGAATACACGGGGCTTGAAATTAGCGGCGAATATGAGCTGATGAAATGTATGTGCGAGCTCAGCCGCACCAAAAAAGAATACGACAAAATCAAAAATGCTCTTGACGAGGTTGAAAACACGGGCTACGGAATTATAATGCCCGACATTGACGAGCTGAAATTGCAGGAGCCGGAAATTATAAAACAGGGCGGAAGATACGGAGTAAGGCTTTCGGCGTCCGCACCGTCAATTCATATGATAAAAGCAAATATTCAGACCGAGGTTGCACCGATTGTCGGAACGGAAAGTCAGTCGGAGGAGCTTGTAAAATATCTGCTTGCAGGCTTCGAGGAAGACCCGACGAAGATATGGGAGTCAAACATTTTCGGAAAATCGCTTAATGACCTTGTAAATGAGGGGCTTCGAAGCAAGCTGTTTCATATGCCGAACGAGGCGAGGATGAAGATGCAGGAAACTCTCGAAAAGGTTATTAACGAAGGTTGTAACGGCTTAATTTGTATAATTTTATAAAATTAAAGCGAGTGATTTTTCCACTCGCTTATCTGTATATTATTATAAAGAAACGGGAATACTGTTTTCAAAGCAATATAAGGAGTTGAAAATATGCTTGACAAAATCGCTTTGGTTATTCTCGTTATCGGCGGCGTAAACTGGGGCTCAATCGGTTTGTTTCAGTTCGACATAGTAAGCTGGATATGCGGCGGTCAGGACGCAATTCTCGCAAGAATTATCTATACGCTTGTCGCACTCTCGGCAATCTGGTGCATATCGCTTTTGTTCAGGGAAAACGAAATTGTCGCAACCAACGAAGAATAACCCCGTATGCGCAAAAAAGACACCGTCTGAGCGACGGTGTCTTTCGTTATATTATCTTATAAATAAGCTTTATCAAACCGGCTGATTTGCAATCTTCTCAAGGATAGCCTTTGCGTCAACGATTGAAACCGTACCGTCATCGTTCATATCTGCAAGATACTTCTGATAATCGTTAAGTGTTTCGAGGTCAACAAGATATCTGAGAGTGAGCTTAGCGTCAACAAGCGATACTGCTTCGCTCATATCGACATCGCCCTTTTCGTAGTTTGCATACTTAATGTTCTTAGCTGTTGAGTCCATGTGGGCACCAAACATATACATAATAACCGGATCCGAATAGGTATTACCGTCGCTGTCTGTCTTTGATTGTGCCGACATAGCAGTAGCGTCATAAGAAATGTTAATTCTCTCAATTTCGCCTGTACCGTACATATTGTCTGCCGAAGCGTCAACAAATTTAACCGTGCAAGTAACATTTGTATACATCAGCTCTGAATTGAGAAGTGTTATCTTTAACGCATCTGTTAAACTGCTTGCACTGTTTGCAAGTGAAACATTAAGAGCATTTACGAATTCTTCATTTGTTACATAGTCATTTGTAAGATGTGAAAGTCCTTCATATCCGTTATCATCAGACTGATTTTCAAGAGTAAAGGTAATAGTGCCTGATTCGGAATCAAATGCGGCTTCCTGGATGTCAAATACATCAAGCTCTGTTGCTTTAACTGCATATCTTTCGTCAAGCTTATTCGTAGCTGCTGTTGCAACCGGAATGTTTGCTGAGGTTGCACCTATAGCAAGCTGCTCTTTTGCAGCGGTACCCATTGATGAAGCTAATTTGCTTCCCAAAGTCTGGAACACGCCAGAAAGAGATGAGTCCAAAGATTCGATTTCAGCTTGTGTGTTTACAACATATTTACAATCCGGATCGTCTATGTATCCGCACTGGCAATCGACGCTTCTGCAAGCTCCATCCTTATCACAGGGATGAGTTGAAGTACAGCCCGTTCCTGTCGGGCAGCATGTGCAACAGCCTGCAACATCCTTACAGGTGCACTTCCATATCTGATGGGGGTGAGCCGAAGTACAAATATCCGTACTACCCTCAGTCGATGAATTTTTACATACCCATTTATTAGCTCTGATATCGGTACCGAGATTCTCGTCTACTCTGATTTCAATATTGTCAACAACGCCCAAAATTGCTCCCAACGCAGTGGAAAGAACGGTATTTGAAGAGAGCAAGCCTGCAGTGTTAAGCGTAAAGACATAATCAATCTTATTACCGTCTTCGTCTTCGCCGCCCTCAAAGTTGCTCAATCTTGCATAATCATAACCTGCTTTTGTGTCAACGATATTAGCCGTGCCGGCATTTACCATTTCAGCAAGCTTTGCGTAATCGAAATCGCTTGCTTCGTTAAAGTAAGCAAAAGAGCTGTATGAAGTTGTTTCGGTAAGTGAAAATACTGCGTCAAACGGCGTGGGGTTAATATATGTAATTGATGCACGACCGTTGAGTCTGTAGGAATAGGTAAGATTAGTAATTCTGCCTTCCGTATTAAAAGTAACTCTAACCTGAAGGTTTGTAATGGTAAGAGTAAAGTTATCAATTGTAAGTGCTGTATTGTGCGACGCGGCACTGTTTATAATGACATTGTCAAGTCCTGTCGCACGGGGATAATTTGCAGAAATGTCCGCAAGAACCGAATCCTCGACCTTTTCATCGGCAGTAAGGTCGATATCAGCATATTTAAGCGTATAAACGCTGCCTAATTTTGTTGCACTTACGACATCCTCAGCATCAAGGGTGAGAGCCTTAAGAGCGTCTCTGCCGATTGTGAGAGATGCGTCGGAATTCTTTTTAACCTGTGTATATACCGCAGTCAGATCGACAAGATTTTCTAAAATCTTGTTGTAATTATAAGAACCGTCAGAATTGTGGTACGGCTCTGCCGAATATTCCGGATAGCATGCATCCATAACGGCGTTGATATTTGATACATTGCCGTCCGAGAAGATTACATTACTATTAAGACTTCTTTGGAACAAATATCCCGGCAAATTATGTGTTGTGCCGTCCCCATTGTCCGGATTTGCAATGTATGCGGTCTGTTCGTTGATTTTGTCAACTACCTCTTGAGGCGATGCATCGGCAGCAAACGCAACGAATGCCACAGTGATACTCGAAATGAGCATTACCATTGCAAGAAGAATCGATAAGATCTTTTTCATTTTCAAAAGCTCCTTATAAGAAATTGTATTTTCACCCGTCTCGGGACATAGGTCCCTTATGGTGCATAATTACATTTCATATAATATCACAAGAGATTTATTTTTGCAATAAGATTGTCAAATTTTTTTGACGAAAACCGATATTTTTATCGGATTACACAACAGAACCCATATCTTATTTATCAGCATTGCACAAAACGGGGCATTTTGTTTGAAAATTACGGAAAACTGTGATATAGTATTCAGAGTTTATTATTACATTATATATAACGGAGAAATTATGTTAGTTACGCTTACGGATGTTTCAAAGGGCTTCCTTGACGAAACGGTGCTTGAAAAAATAAATATGTCTGTAAACGAGGGCGACAAGATAGGTCTTATGGGCGTCAACGGTGCCGGCAAGACAACTCTTCTCAATATTATTGCGGGCGTCCTCCCCTGCGACGAGGGAACGGTATCAAAAAAGAACGGTCTTGAAATCGGTTATCTCAGGCAGAATGAAGCTCTCGACGACGGCAACACGCTTGAAGAGGAAATCAAATCCGCACTCGAGCGCACATACACCGTTCGCAGGCTTATGGCGGAAATATCGGAAAAGATGTCCTCGGCAAGCCCCGACAGCGAGGAGTACAAAAGGCTTGAGGGCGAATATGCCGCTCTCGACAACGAATACACGGCACTCGACGGCTACACCGCCGACACAAGAATAAACAGAGTGCTGACGGGTCTCGGCTTCGGCAATTTTGACCTTAAAATGAAGACCTCTGCCCTCTCGGGCGGCGAAAAGATGCGCTTTGCAATGGCAAAAATCCTGCTTCGCAATCCCGAGCTGCTTATCCTCGACGAGCCGACGAACCATCTTGATTTTTCAATGCTCGCATGGCTCGAGGATTATATAAAATCGTACAAAGGCGCTGTTCTGACGGTATCGCACGACAGGTATTTCCTCGACAGCGTTGTGTCGGGCATATATGAAATCGAGCAGAAAACTCTGTACAAGTACAAGGGCGGATATTCCTCGTTTATAAAGCAAAAGGAAGAGCGCCTGCGTGTGCTTGAAAAGGAATACGACAAGCAGCAGGAAGAGCTTGCCGCCATGCGTGATTATGTCAACCGCAATCTTGCCCGTTCAAGCAGTTCAAACAGCGTCGGTTCAAGGGTCAAAGCACTTGAAAAAATGGAAATCCGACAAAAGCCCAACCCGAGGCCCAAGGACATACATTTCAAATTCGATTATGATATTGAGCCGCACAAGGTCGTGCTGACCGTCAAGGATATGGGCGTGCATGTCGGCGACAGGACGACGGGTAAGCAGCTGTACGATAATATCTCTTTGGAGGTTCTCTGCGGCGACAAAATAGCGATTGTCGGCAAAAACGGCGTTGGAAAATCGTCGTTTCTGAAAGCCGTTATGAAACGAATCAGCTGTTCGGGCACGGTGCGTTTCGGCGGAAATGTCAAGGTTGCTTATTTTGACCAGGAACTTCGGGACCTCGATTTGAACGACACGGTTATCGAGGCGGTGCACAAGCAATTCCCGACCAAGACAGATTTTGAAATACGCAGCGCTTTGGGCAGACTTCTTATTGAGGACGAGGCGGTTTTCAAGCGGGTGCGTGATCTCTCGGGCGCAAACAGAGCAAAGGTTCAGTTCTGTATTATAATGTTTAAGCGGGCAAATGTGCTCATACTCGACGAGCCGACGAACCACCTTGATTACATTGCGAAAGAGGCACTTGACGATGCGCTCAAGCAGTTCACGGGAACGCTGATTACCGTTTCGCACGACAGGTATTTCCTCAACAGCGTGCCGACAAAGATAATCGAAATGTTCCCCGACGGGCTGAAAATATATAACGGAAAATACAATTATTACCTTGACCACCGTGAAGCGCCGCAACAACAGGTCAGAGAAAAGCAGGACTCGGAGCAGAAAGCGGCATATCTCACTTCAAAACTCAACAAAGCCGACGAGCGCAAACGCAGGGCGAAAGTCAATGCGCTTTCAAAGGAAATCGAAACGCTTGAAAGTGAAATCGAAGAGTTGAAAGCTCTCTGCGCAACGGAAGAAATCGTTACCGACTATGTAAAACTCGGCAAAACCCTTGAAGAAATCAAACAAAAAGAAAACCTCCTCGAGCAAAAAGAAACCGAATGGCTCGAATTGGCGGAATAAAAAGCAGGCGCCTGAGCGGTACAACTCAGGCGTTTGTTCGTTCTGTTAATTTGTTTATGCGTTAAAGCTCCGTTTTCTACTCACGATTTACATTATTACCCGTTACAGCCTCAAAATGATATTCGGCTATTCCCAAATCAAGCTTTGTGTAAAAACCTTTTCCCGAGGTTGCTTTTACAGAGGAATTTTCCAAAAGCTCAAAATAAAATTTTTGCTGATTAACCGCCGTGGGCGCAAGCAATGCGGCTTCAACGCCCTGCAAAAACCACTCCGGCATTCCCTGACGGTAATTGCTCACCTGAGAAACGGATTTGCTTTTATGCGCCGTACCGCTCGTAACACCGTAGCCGAGGGCAATCAGACACACCTGCTTTTCACCCTTATCAATCTGCGCACTGCTTTTTCCGTGATTTAAGGCAACCCAACAGGTATTGAGCCCAAGCTCCTGTGCCTTCAAAACAATTTGTTGTCCGAAGAAGCCGAGCTTTTCGTCTAAATCGGCGGACTTTTTACCGACAAGCGCAATATAATTGTTCACGCCCTTAAAGCTTCCGTAATGGGCAATCATTGAGTTAAAGCACTTCGGCTCATCATAAAATATTTGAATGTGCAAGCCTGTTTTTTCATTTATCCGAGTTGCGAGTTCGTCTAAAGCGTCTCGCTTTTCCTTTTCGATTTTCTTATCAGTATATTGTCTTACGCTGTGCCTTTGCTTCATAATTTCAAGTGCTTCCATTGTAGCTAACCTCCAAAGCTTGTTCTTCAACCGACGGGTCGTGATTTACAAACACACCCTTGCAATTCGAGTCGTTTTTGCATTTTATAAGCCAATCAAGCGATTTTTCACACCATTCATTGTTCACGGAAAAGCCCGGAATAATCCTGTCCGTGAAGTTCTCGTTCAAATATGCGGCGTCGTTTCCGAGAACGATATAGCCGTCCGTTCCGCTTATAAGAACGCTGAACAAGCCGTAGCTGTGTCCGGGCGTGTGCACAAGCAAAACGGAATTATCGCCGAAAACATCATAGCTTCTGCCGAACGGTCCTACGCCGCTGTCGCTGTATTCAAAGGGCTTTACATCGCATATTCCCGTCCAAGTGTCGACATATCGTAAGCTGAATTTATTGCACGCTTTCCACTCCTCGGCAGAGGTGCGAATATCCTTGACTTCCTTTACAAGCCGAAGTCCGCTCGTGTGGTCAAAATCCATATGGCTGATAAATACGTGCGAAATATCTTGTTGCGATAAGCCTACGGATTTCAGCTTCGAGTCAATGCCCTCATTTTCTTTTATAATCGGAGCACTGATTTTGTTTACCATTCCGAACCACTGCGTCGGCTTTTTATGGGCGTATTTCGTGTCCCAGCCCGTATCAATCAGAATATTACCCCTCGGGTGCTTGATAAGATAAGCCGATACGGGAAGTATCATCTGATTTTTCTTGCCTCGGAGTATTCCCGTCAGCGCAAGGGGATTTTTATCGTGCAACGGGATCGCCCTGTCAACGCGCACCCTGCCCGTATGGAAAATGTAAAGCTGTATTTTATTCATTTTCGCCGCTCCTGTCGGGTAAAAGTTTTGTTATCATTATGATAAGCTTCAACGCCTCGTCAACCTGTTTGAGCATTTTCATATCTGGGTCGAAATAGTAGTAATTTTTAGTTCCCTCTTGCCTGCATTTGATAATTCCGGCGTCCTTCATAATCTGCAAATGATGTGAAACGGCAGGACGGGATAAATTCGTTTTTTCCGTAATTTCACCGACGCGCACACCGCTGCATTTTTCCATTTTCAGCATTTCCAAAATTATATGCTGCCTCGTTTCGTCTCCGATTGCGGTCAAAACCTTTGAGCAATCCGCGAAATCGGCGGCAAGCTTTTCAACCTCTCGTGCAAATAACTTTTTCATATCTTATTTCCCTTTTCAATCAATCCGCCCTGCCATTTTTTAATTACTCTCGATACAAGCATTTTCGGAGCAATCCGTACGGCAAACGCCTCGGCTTTATAAGTTAAAGTCGGAATAATAATCAATTTTCCTTTTTGCATTTCTCTGAATCCGATTTCAGCAATTACTTCGGGTTCTTTGGCTATTTTTGAATCCGCCTTTCCTGCATTTGAAGCCCAATTTGTTTTGATGGGACCCGGGCAAATAACGCTTGCCGTTACGCCTGTGCCGATAAGCTCACCGAACAAGCTTTCCGTAAACAACAGTTCATATGCCTTGGTTGCACCGTAAACCGCAAAATACGGGTCGGGCTGAAATGCGCCGAGTGAAGAAACATTCATAATTCTTCCTTTTCCTGCCGCTTTCATATCGGGTATAAACAAATTACACAGCAAAGTCAATGCAGTAACATTAAGCTCTATGGTATCAATCATAATTTGCGGCTTTGCGTCGCCCACAAGTGCCATATTTCCGCTTCCCGCATTGTTTACCAGTTGGTCTATGTGGATATTTCTTCGCTTAACCTCATCATAAATTCGTTGAGGCGCAACCGTGTCGGAAAGATTTTCGCTGATATATTCTGCTTTAATCCCATACCTTGCCGAAAGATCGGAACAGATTTCTTTCAGCTTGTTTTCGGATCTTGCCACAAGCATAAGATTAAAGCCGTGCTTGGCAAACTCCTGTGCAAACGCCTTGCCCAAGCCGCCCGACGCTCCCGTTATCAATGCTGTCTGTGCCATATAAATCGTCCTTTCGTTTAATTACTTGAACCATTATAGCATACAATTCGGCAAAATGTTCATCGGTAAAGAAAGTCGAGACGAAAGAAAATACATATTAGGAAAAAGGCGCACAAAAAACTCCCTTACCGTTGCCGATAAGGGAGTTTAATTTAATTGTTATCTTGTAGGATAATAATTATTCGTTGATTGCAGTAACAACGCCTGAACCAACTGTTCTGCCGCCCTCACGGATAGCAAAACGAAGACCTTCCTCGATAGCGATGGGAGTGATGAGCTCAACACTCATTTCAACATTATCGCCGGGCATGCACATCTCAGTTCCCTCGGGAAGAGTGATGATACCTGTAACATCTGTTGTTCTGAAATAGAACTGGGGACGATAGTTGTTGAAGAAAGGTGTGTGACGGCCGCCCTCGTCCTTATTAAGAACGTAAACCTGACCCTTGAACTTTGTGTGGGGGTGGATTGTGCCGGGCTTAGAAAGAACCTGTCCACGCTCGATGCCTTTTCTGTCGATACCACGAAGAAGAGCACCGATGTTGTCGCCTGCCTCAGCGTAATCAAGAGTCTTTCTGAACATCTCGATACCTGTAACAACTGACTTTGTCTTTTCATCCTTAAGACCAACGATTTCAACTTCCTCGCCTGTCTTAAGCTGTCCACGCTCAACTCTGCCTGTAGCAACTGTACCACGGCCTGTGATTGTCATAACGTCCTCAACAGGCATAAGGAACGGCTGGTCAGCCTTACGGTCGGGTGTGGGGATATAATCGTCAACTGCATCCATAAGTTCCCAGATGCACTTAACTTCTTCTGAATCGGGATCTGTAGCTTCAAGAGCCTTAAGAGCTGAACCCTTGATGATCGGGCAGTTCTCATCGAAATCATACTCAGCAAGAGTTTCACGGATTTCCATCTCAACAAGCTCAAGGAGCTCGGGATCGTCAACCTGATCGCACTTGTTCATGAATACAATGATTGCCGGAACGCCAACCTGACGAGCAAGAAGAAGGTGCTCCTTGGTCTGTGCCATGGGGCCGTCTGTTGCTGCGATAACAAGGATAGCGCCGTCCATCTGAGCCGCACCTGTAATCATGTTCTTGATGTAGTCAGCATGGCCGGGGCAGTCAACGTGAGCATAATGACGCTTAGCTGTCTCATACTCAACGTGAGCTGTGTTGATTGTGATACCACGCTCTCTCTCTTCGGGAGCCTTATCGATGTTTGCATAATCAACGAAGTCAGCCTGACCCTTAGATGCGAGTGTCTTTGTAATAGCTGCTGTTAATGTTGTCTTACCATGGTCAACGTGACCGATAGTACCAATATTAACATGGGGTTTAGTTCTTTCGAATTTTGCCTTTGCCATTGGAATTTCCTCCTTTTATTAACGGAAAAATATTTTGTATTTGTCTGTGCTTGATATTTTACCAATAAATCGGTAAAATATCAAGCCTTTTTAATGAAATAATCAGTCTTTCTTAGACCTTTCGCTGATAATTTTTTCTGCTACGCTCTTGGGAACCGGCTTATAACCGTCGGGTTCCATAACATACTGTCCGCGTCCCTGTGTCTGAGAACGGAGGTCAGTTGCGTAACCGAACATCTCTGCAAGAGGAACTCTTGCGTTGATCTGCTTGAGTCCCGAACGGTCCTCAAAGCCCTGAATTTCGCCGCGGCGAGCAATAAGGTTGCCCTGTACGGTGCCGAAATAGTCATCGGGAACGATAACTACAACCTTCATGATGGGTTCAAGAAGAATCGGGTCTGCAAGCTTTGCAGCCTCCTTGAATGCCATTGAACCGGCAATCTTGAACGCCATTTCCGAAGAGTCGACTTCGTGGTAAGAACCGTCGTAAAGAGTAACTTTAACGTCAACTACGGGATAATTTGCAAGTACGCCCGAGTTCAACGCACCCTGGATACCCTGGTCAACAGGTCCGATGAATTCCTTCGGAATCGAACCGCCTGTTACTGCGTTTACGAACTCATAACCCTTACCGGGCTCGTTGGGTTCAAGTATAATCTTAACATGACCATACTGACCCGAACCGCCCGACTGGCGCTTGTACTTGGTTTCATGGTCAACCTTCTTGCGGATGGTCTCTTTGTAAGCAACCTGAGGCTTACCTACATTAGCTTCGACTTTGAACTCACGAAGAAGTCTGTCAACGATGATTTCAAGGTGAAGCTCGCCCATACCTGCGATGATTGTCTGACCTGTTTCTTCATCTGTATAGCACTTGAAAGTGGGGTCCTCTTCGGCAAGCTTCTGAAGACCGATGCCCATTTTCTCCTGTCCTGCCTTTGTCTTAGGCTCGATAGCTACACGGATAACCGGATCCGGGAAGTTCATCGACTCAAGAACGATGGGGTTCTTTTCGTCGCAGAGAGTGTCACCCGTAGTAGTGTTCTTAAGACCTACGACAGCGGCGATGTCGCCTGCGTAAACGGTTTCGATGTCTTCTCTGTGGTTAGCGTGCATCTGAAGAATACGACCCATTCTCTCTCTGGTGTCCTTAACGGAGTTGTAAACGGTTGTACCTGCGTTTACGGTACCCGAGTAAACTCTGAAGAAGCAAAGCTTACCTACGAACGGGTCTGTAGCTATCTTAAATGCAAGAGCCGAGAACGGCTCTGAGTCTGATGAATGTCTCTGCTCCTCTTCATCGGTATCGGGGTTTACACCCTTGATGGACTCGATGTCTGTGGGAGCGGGCATAAAGTCAACGATTGCGTCAAGGAGCGGCTGAACGCCCTTGTTACGGTAAGCTGTACCGCAGGTAATCGGAACCATCTCGTTGGCAATGGTTGCCTTACGGATGACCTTCTTAATCTCCTCAACTGTCGGCTCAACGCCTTCAAAATACTTCTCCATGAGAGCGTCATCCTGCTCAACGACAGATTCGATAAGCTGTGTGCGGTATTTTGCAGCAAGCTCCTTCATATCGTCCGGAATTTCCTCACGGCGAATGTCTTTACCGAGATCGTCATAATAAACCTCGGCGTCGTAATTGATAAGGTCAACGATACCCTTAAATGTATCCTCCGAGCCTATCGGGAGCTGAATCGGAACTGCGTTGCAGTTGAAACGCTCTTTAACCATATCAAGAACTCTGTAGAAATCAGCGCCCATAATGTCCATCTTATTGACGAAAATCATTCTGGGTACCTTGTATTCGTCAGCCTGACGCCATACGGTCTCAGACTGAGGCTCAACACCGCCCTTAGCGCACAAAACGGTAACCGAACCGTCAAGTACACGAAGCGAACGCTGAACTTCAACGGTGAAGTCAACGTGGCCGGGAGTGTCGATAATATTGATACGATGCTCTTTCCAGAAACAGGTGGTAGCAGCAGAAGTAATGGTAATACCTCTCTCCTGCTCCTGAGCCATCCAGTCCATTGTAGCGTCGCCGTCGTGTGTTTCACCTAATTTGTGGTTAACACCTGTGTAAAACAAAATTCTTTCGGTTGTAGTTGTTTTACCGGCGTCGATATGAGCCATGATACCAATATTTCTTGTTTTTTCAAGAGATACCTTTCTTGGCATAATATCCTCCATTGCCGAATTACTCGGCGTAAAATTTCTCCGGTAAAATTACCATCTGAAATGTGCAAAAGCTTTGTTAGCTTCAGCCATTCTGTGTGTTTCTTCACGCTTCTTGAAAGCTGCGCCCGTCTCGTTGACAGCGTCAAGGATTTCGTTTGCAAGTCTTTCCTTCATTGTTCTTTCAGAACGTGAACGCGCATAAAGCGTGATCCAACGGAGTCCCAAAGTCTGTCTTCTCTCGGGACGAACTTCCATCGGAACCTGATAAGTTGCACCGCCTACACGGCGAGCCTTAACTTCGAGAACAGGCATAACATTTTCCATTGCAGCGTCAAAAACCTCCAACGGCTCTTTGCCTGTCTTTTCAGCGATAATGTCGAATGCGTCGTAAACGATCTTCTGGGCAACACCCTTCTTACCGTCGAGCATAACGCTGTTGATAAGCCTTGTTACAAGCTTTGAATTGTAAAGCGGATCCGGCAAAACATCACGTTTTGCAATCTGGCCTCTTCTTGGCACTTCGCTTCCCTCCT
>CAVFQD010000025.1:0-23662 GCA_963624605.1 Eshraghiella crossota
GCCCATATCTATCAGCAAACTTACATGACTGTGTCTTAAATCGTGAATACGAATGCGCTTTACACCTGCGGCTTTCGAGCCTCTGTCCATTTCGTGATGAAGATAGCTTTTTGAAATAAGAAATATTCTGTCATTTTTACTCGGCGAGTAAAACATCTTCAAATATTCCTGCATTTCTTCGCAAAGAAATTTTGGCATTTTTATTGTTCGGTTACTTTTTTCTGTTTTAGGCGGAGTTATTACATCTTTGCCGTTCAAGTGCTGAAAAGACTTATTGATTGTAACCGTTTGTTTATCAAAATCGAAATCTTCCGCCGTGAGTGCCAGCAGTTCTCCCTCTCGTATGCCTGTCCAGTACAACATTTCAAAAGCATAGTAAGACAAGGGCTTATCCATCATAACATCTGCAAATTTGAGATATTCGTCTTTTGTCCAAAACAACATCTCTCTGTTTTTCTTTTTGCCCATACTGCCGGCTTTTCTGCAAGGATTATCTTTTAAGTTGTAGTACCTTACGGCATGATTGAAAATTGCCGACAGCTGATTATGAATTGACTTCAAATATACAGGTGAATACGGCTTACCGTTTTCGTCTTTATAATTGATAAGCTCATTTTGCCAAGAAATAATCTGCTGTGCGGTAATATTACACATTTTCAGCTTCCCGAAATACGGAATGAGTTTAGTCCTGATGATATGTTCCTTTGTTTCCCAAGTATTTTCTTTAATTCTTGTATGCATATCTTCAATATAGTGTTCAACAAAGCTTTTGAAATTCATATCCAAATCGCCGCCAAGTTTGTTGAGTTGTTCACGCTCCCAAGCCTGCGCTTCTCGCTTTGTTTTAAATCCTCGCTTTTGTGATTGTTTTCGCTCACCGTTCCAATCGGTATAACGATAAATCACTCGCCAAGTATTTGTTTTTTCTTCTTTATATACTGCCATTTTTACCTCTCTTTCTGAACTGCACCGTAACAGATGCGTTCCATAAAATATTGTTTATTTACACGCCCTGAAATTGTAATATAACCTTTGCTTTTTAATTCATCATTCAGTTTTTGCACAATTTTATAGGCATAAGATTTTGAAATGCCCAATTCTTGAGCGACTTCATCAACTTTCATAAAACTTGTATTTTTCATATAACCACCACCTTTATTTTATAATTTGATTATTTATTGTCGGATACTTTCTGACCGCATTCCGATTCGCCCGAGCGGATATACCATTACCGTGATATACGACGGTTATTTAGTTTTTGCAAACAGCTTAACGCTATTTGCTTAATAATTATACTAAGCATATTCCGTTATGTCAAGTGGTTTTGAGGAAAATATAAAACTTATTTGTTTTGGTTATCTTGACATACACTAAGCATATATGATATACTTGTTCCACATTACATAAAAGGAGTGTGTGTTATGGCAATAGGAGAGCGTATTCGTTTCTTCCGTAATTTGCGTGGAATGACGCAAAAATATTTAGGACAGGTAGTCGGTTTTCCCGAAAAGACTGCCGACATCCGTATGGCACAGTATGAATCGGGTTCAAGAACACCAAAAGCAGATTTAACAAATAAACTTGCAGAAGTTTTTGGTATATCTCCACAGGCTCTTTCTGTTCCTGATATTGACAGCTATATAGGGTTAATGCACACCTTGTTTACATTAGAAGACAGATACGGATTAACAATAGTAAAGACTGAAAACGGCGTTTCAATGTACGCAGACCCTCGCAAGGGAACGGACGCCGCTGAGCTTTCAAAAATGCTCACAGCATGGGCAGAGCAATCCGAGAAATATCATAACGGCGACATCAACCGTGACGAATATGATAAGTGGCGTTACAATTATCCGAAGTATGATGAAACTTCCGACTTTGTAAAAGCACCGTCTCAGCAATTAAGCGACACAATGGTGGAAGCTTTCAAAGATAAACTTAAAAACGACTAATCGAACAAAAGAAAAGAGCTATCAGACTTCAAAAAATCTGATAGCTCTTTACTTTTACAATAATTCAAATAATGTTGCCATTTTGTTGCCACAGAGGACTTCAAAGTGTCGAAAAGCCTGTATTTACGGGCTTTTTTAAGTGCTGTGGATTACTCCCACTCAACTGTTGCGGGGGGTTTGGAGGTTATGTCGTAGACTACGCGGTTTACGCCCTTGACCTCATTTGTAATCCTGTTTGACACCTTTGCGAGCAGGTCGTAGGGGATGCGTGCCCAATCGGCTGTCATAAAGTTGTCGGTAGTGATGGCACGAAGGACGATAAGCTGCTCGTATGTTCTATGGTCGCCCATAACACCGACCGACTGAACGCCGGGGAGGACTGCGAAGAACTGACTTAACTCGCTTTCATAACCCGTCTTAGCCATTTCATCACGGAAAACTGCGTCCGCGTCCTGAAGTATTCTTACCTTTTCGGCGGTGATTTCGCCGATTATTCTTACTCCGAGTCCGGGACCGGGGAACGGCTGACGCCAAACGAGCTCGTGCGGGATGCCGAGCTTTTCGCCGACCTTACGAACCTCATCCTTGAACAAATCACAAAGGGGCTCGATTATGCCCTCAAATTCAATGTCATCGGGCATTTTAACCTTGTTGTGGTGCGTCTTGATAACCGCCGCATCACCCTTGCCCGATTCGATACAGTCGGGGTAGATTGTGCCCTGTGCGAAGAAGCCCTTGTCGTTTTCCTTCTTGATTTCGTCCCAGAATACATTGTAGAATTCCGTACCAATAATCTTTCTCTTTTCCTCGGGGTCGGTAACGCCCTTGAGCTTTTGAAGGAAATGCTCCTGACAGTTTACTCTTACAAATTTCATATCGAAAAGTGAGGTAAAGGTCTTTTCCACAAAGTCTCCCTCGTCCTTACGCATAAGACCCTGATCGACAAATACGCAGGTGAGTTGATCACCGACCGCACGGCTCAAAAGACCTGCGGCAACAGATGAGTCAACACCGCCGGAAAGTCCGAGAATAACTCTCTTATCGCCGATTTTCTCACGAAGATCGGCAACGGTTTTCTCTATAAAGTCGTCCATTATCCAATCACCCTTGCATTCGCATACTTCATAGAGGAAGTTGTGAAGCATTTTAAGTCCGTATTCGCTGTGGGTAACCTCGGGGTGGAACTGAACGGCATAAATCTTCTTTTCGGGATACTGCATTGCGGCGCACGGACAGTCCTTTGAGCTGCCGACAACCTCAAAATGCTCGGGAGCCTGTGCGATATAGTCCGTATGGCTCATCCATACAACGCTCTTTTCGGGAATGTCCTTGAAGAGGGGAGAGTCCTTAACGCTGACTTCAATTTTGCCGTATTCGGAGACGGGAGCTGTCTCAACCTTGCCGTCGCACATCCAAGCAATAAGCTGGCAGCCGTAGCAAATGCCGAGTACGGGAACACCGAGCTTGAGTATTTCCTTGGTGTAGTGCGGAGATTTCATATCGTATACGCTGTTGGGACCGCCCGTAAAAATGATACCCTTGTAATTGTTGTTCTTTATTACATCAAGAGGGGTGGTGTAGGGGAGAATTTCGGCGTAAACGTTGTTATCACGGACTCTGCGGGCAATCAACTGATTGTACTGACCGCCGAAGTCCAAAACAAGAATTTTTTCCATAAAATTATATGTACCTCGATTATCTGTATATTATAGCCTCGCGCTCAGGTCCGTTTGACACCATATCAATCTTATGACCGAGCTGTTTTTCGATGAATTCAACATAAGCCTTTGCCTCTTCAGGGAGCTTGTCAAAGTCTCTTATGCCTCTTATGTCGCAGTGCCAGCCTTTAAGAGTTTCAAATACGGGCTTGCATTTTTTGAGAACCGAGGTCGTGGGAAAGTCGTTGATGATCTTGCCATCAATCTCATAAGCCGTGCAAACCTTTATCTCGTCAAGATAAGAGAGGCAGTCGATAGCGGTCATAACGATCTTTGTAGCGCCCTGACATTCGATGCCGTAGCGTGTGGCAACGCAGTCGAACCAGCCGACTCTTCTCGGTCTGCCTGTTGTAGCGCCGAATTCGCCCTTGTCGCCGCCGTGGATACGAAGCTCCTGTGCCTCGTCCTCGTCAAGAATTTCGGAAACAAATTCGCCTGCGCCGACCGCCGAGGAATATGCCTTTGTAACAGTGATAACCTCTTTTATCATATGAGGCGGAATACCTGCGCCGACTGCGCCGTAGCCCGCAAGGGTCGAGGATGAGGTTACCATCGGGTAAATGCCGAAATCGGGGTCCTTAAGCGTGCCGAGCTGACCTTCAAGAAGTATCTCCTTGCCGTCATTGATTGCCTGCTGAAGATAAGCGTGAGTGTCGCATACATAGGGAGCGATTTTTTCCTTATATTCCATACAGGTATTGTAGAGCTCCTCCTCGTCAAGCAGGGGCTTATGATAAACATGCTCGAGAGTAAGATTCTTCAGTGTACAGATGTTTTTGAGCTTAGCTCTGAGGGTTTCCTCGTCGAAAAGCTCGTTTAATTGAATACCGATTTTTGCATATTTGTCCGAGAAAAACGGAGCAATACCGCTTTTTGTCGAACCGAAAGCGTTCTTGCCGAGGCGTTCTTCCTCGTATTCGTCAAGAAGAATATGATAGGGCATAAGTATCTGCGCTCTGTCCGAAACAAGAAGCTTCGGATTAAGACCTGCCTTACGGACATCCTCAAGCTCAGTCAAAAACTTGTTGATGTCAAGCGCAACGCCGTTTCCTATAATACAGACCGTGTGGTCATAGCATACGCCGCTTGGCATCAGGTGGAACGCAAAGCGTCCTTTATCGTTGATAATGGTGTGTCCCGCATTTGCACCGCCCTGAAAACGAATGACAATGTCTGCTTTTTCGGCAAACATATCGGTAATTTTACCCTTGCCCTCATCGCCCCAGTTAGCGCCGACAATTGCTTTTACCATTGTTTTTTCCTCCTTAAAGGGTTTATATTTTTGTTTCAAACCATACAAAAAATATTATATAGTATTCCGCCAGTTATGTCAACGAAAAGCGATGTGCGCCGAGCAATAAAAAACATGGCTTAAAGGCTGAGTGCCCATAAGGAAGTTTTATGCGAGAAGCTAATACTTTACTTATGAACATTCAGTCAAAGAAGTCCTGCTTTTTTATGTCGTTTATTATTTTTGCAATCCTTTGGCGATTGAAATCAAATTGTCCAGCTGCTTATCATCCAGCGTCTTTGCCGCCGAATACAGCTCATTTGCTTTTGACGGATCAGAGGCTTCGGTATCGAAAAAATCTTTAGGCGAAATTTTCAGAAATTCGCAGATGTAGAAAAATCCCGACAAGGACGGCATGGACTTGCCGCTTTCGATATTGTTGACATATCCGGGATTTTGACCCATTGACAGGCTCATATCCCGTGCGGAAATTCCCTTTGCCTCTCTTAACCGAGCCAACCGCAACGAAAAATCTTTTTCTGTCATACACTGCCACCGCCTTTTAATATATTTTAGCCCACATAAGAAGTAATTCTATTTGATTACTACCCATAAATGTGCTAAAATAACATATTACAGACGATATATTTGCCTGAATGGTGGGTGTGATATGATACAGGGTGAGGAAAAGACCTGTTGCTTTATAGGTCACAGAAAAATCGAAAGAACGGCGGAACTTGAACGGCATCTGAAAGATGTAATATACGCTCTGATTGACCGTGGAATCGGAGAGTTTGTTTTCGGCGACCACTCGGAATTTAACGATTTGTGTTATGAGAGCGTAACGGAAATAAAAAAGGAATTTCCGCATATCAGAAGAGTACATTTCAGAACGGCATATCCCGATGCGGATGAATATACAAACAGACTGCTTGTAAGCGGATACGAGGAGAGCTTTTTACCGGAAAGGCTTGCTTCGGCAGGGAGGGCGGTCTACATTGAGCGCAATCGGGCTATGATAGAAGCAAGCGATATATGCGTGTTTTATTGCAGCCGATCCGAGTATGCGGCATCGGGAGCAAGAAAGAGCGGTACAAGGGCGGCGTACGACTATGCCGCTGTTCGTAAGAAGTCAGTGATAAATTTGTGCGCTAATTGAACTCTTCGGGAGCTCTGCCGAGGGCGGCAAGCGGGTCGGAATATTCGCCGTTTATAAGCACTTCAAAATGCAGGTGAACTCCGTCAGCCGATTCAATCGGAATTACGGACAGGTTGCCCACCTTATCGTTTATTTTTACCGTATCGCCCTCGTTGACAGTGCTGCCCTTGCCGAGACCGCAATAGCGCACGGTCATACCCTCGCCGTGGTCGATTTCAACAACCGTTCCCCACAGTGCGTCGTCCTTTACAGAGAGTACAATGCCGTTGTTTACAGCCTTTACGGGGTCCCCCGTCGCTCCCGAAAAGTCAACTCCGTTGTGCACACGCCAATCCTCCATTGTCTTTGAATAGACAAGGTCGGAGAGTGAGGCATGCTTCGATACGGTGTTTCCGAGCGGAAGCGAAAAGCTCTCGGCTCTTGTAACGGTCTGCACTGCGGTCGGCACCTCGGTTTCGGGCTCATAACGGGTGTCCGGAATGTCGTCCTTAACTTCGTTTACCTGCTCGTCAGGAATTTGGGTTTGCTCCTCGGTGCTCGGCACGGTAATTTCAAGCGGCACGGTAATATCGTCCTGCGTGTTTTTTACGGCACGGTATGTCGAAACATATGAAGCTGCGCCTGCGGCGGCAAGACAGACGGTGACGATTGAGTAAAAAGCAAGCCTTTGCTTTTGCTTTTTTGTGAGCATATTATCAGTTTTCATATGAAAACACCTCCGATATGAGTGTTCCCATATTTTTCCGAATATATGCGGTAACGGTAAATTTATCGAAAAAAGGAAAAACGACCGATTGCTCGGTCGTTTTCCTTCAATTTAGGGTTGTTTGAGGAGGGGGTATAAATACTCTGACGGGTTGCGGCCCCCGTTCAAAGTACACTGTAATAATAACGGGCATTTATGAATTAGCAATGAACAAACGGTTAAAATATGACGAATAATTTATTAACAGCCGCTAAATTAAATAAATTGCGGATAAACACGAACAAATGTTTGACAAACAAGAACATTTGTGCTAATATACATTATAAGCAGAAGAACACACGCAAATTTATAAGGAGGTTTGTTATGGCATCCATAAATCAAAAACAAAAGCAGATATATGAATACCTTATGGAGCGTTCACAGGTGAGTAAGGTTCCGCCCACCGTTCGTGAAATTGCCGCCGCGGTCGGTCTTAAATCCCCGTCGTCGGTTCAGGCTAACCTTGACGCTCTCGAAAAAGCAGGGTATATAGAAAGAGACCCGATGCTCAAGCGTTCGGTGCGCGTCTGCAACGAACCGCAGAACGACTACACACAGGTCCCGCTTGTCGGTACGGTTACCGCAGGTGCTCCTATCCTTGCCGTTGAGCAGATTGAGGGCTATGTTCCCTATATCGGAAGAAGTTCAAGCGACAAGCCGCTTTTTGCCCTTAAGGTCAGGGGCGAAAGTATGATAAACGCCGGCATTTTAAGCGGCGATATTGTAATTGTCGAAAAAACGCCATCTGCGCAAAACGGCGAAATGGTTGTTGCTCTTATTGAGGACGAGGCTACGGTCAAGACCTTTTATAAGGAAAACGGACATTTCCGTCTCCAGCCGCAGAACGACGCTTATGAGCCGATAATCGTCGATGAGGTCGTTATCCTCGGTAAGGTAGTAGGGCTTATCAGAAACTATTAAAAACAGAAAATAAAAAATTAAGCACATTCATTCTGAAAAGGATGAATGTGCTTTTTGCGTGTTGAGGTTTATTCCTTGTCTTTGTTTGCACACCCTGCACAGCAGCCCGTGCAACCGGCAAACTCTTTTTTGCCCTCTTCGGTATCTCTGTAATACTGGGTGTGGGTCTCTCTGTGCTTTGTGGAGGTCCAGATTCTTTCCGCCTCGGGAGCCCAAGCCTTCGCGAAGTCAACGCATTTGTCACAAAGCTCGTCAACCGGTTCGGCGTGGAGCAGGTCTGATGAATGAGCACCGCTCTCTTTGACCATTTTACGCAGTGCCTCGGGATTTTCAAGCATGGGGCAGGGACGAAGATGGTTATCGTTAAACGGCTGATTTTTATAATATTGTGTAAACAGCGGAGATTTAAGTGCCTGCATAAGCGTATGCGTTCTGATGTTCGTATCTGAATAGTGAATGAAAACGCAGGGCTCGATGTCGCCTGCGGAGTTGATGTGGAAATAGTTCCTGCCGCCTGCGATACAGCCGCCGACATACTCTGCGTCGTTCTGGAAGTCCATAATGAATATCGGCTTGCCTGTCTTTGAATTTCTGACCTTGCGAAGCCATTTATACATATACTCGCGCTGTTCGGGCGTGGGTATAAGCTCCTTGTCCGCGCCATGTCCGACAGGCATATAGTTGAACATAAGGGAATATTTTGCACCCTTTTCGATTATCATATCCAAGAATTCGTCCGATGTAACAAACTCTATATTTTTTCTCGTATAGCATACGGAAACACCGAAAAGGCACTTGTTCTTTTTAAGCAGATCCATAGCCTCTATCGTGTGCTTGTAAGCCCCGTCGCCACGCCTCCAGTCGTTCGACTCCTCGGTGCCCTCAAGGCTTAAAGCGAGGGCGATGTTTCCGACCTCTTTCATATCATCGCAGAATTTCTGGTCAACCAAGGTGGCGTTAGTGTAAATTACAAAGCCTGCGTCCTGATTGTTTCTTGCAAGCTCAACGATGTCGTTTTTACGGATAAGCGGCTCGCCGCCCGTGAGCATATAGAAATGTGTGCCCATTTCCTTGCCTTGGGTTACGATTGACTGCATTTCCTCGTTTGTAAGGCTCTGCTTGTGACCGTATTCGGCAGCCCAACAGCCCTTGCATTTGAGGTTGCAGGCACTTGTCGGGTCGAAAAGTATAATAAACGGGATGTTGCAGTGATATTTTTCACGGTTGGCACGCACCGCCTTAGTGCCGTAAAGACCTGCGTCAACGCCCAAAGCCATAGCCATCTCCTCGGCTATATTTCTGTCAATGTCGTTGATAAGTCCGAGAACATACTGCCTCCAGATATTATCCTTGTCCGCTGCGGCTTGCTTGAACGTTTCAAAGTTCTGCGGCGGGAAAAGCCCCTTGAAAATTGAGCTTCCTCTGTTTGCAAGCTTTACAAGGTTCGTGTCGGGATCTTTATCAATGTATTTTAACAAATGCCGTAAGGTTTTGCGAATAACGGCTTTTTGAATTGTGTGCGACTGTGCCATCAGAATGCATCTCCCTTTGGTAATTTATAATATAGTAACATATTTGTTTTGTATTGTAAATGAACAATAGTAACGATTTTAGCGGCGAAATGGGCATTTTTTTAATAAATTGTGGAAATTCTCACTTCAATGTGATAAAATATTTTATCATCCGAGCAAAGGGAGAAGTAGTGTGAAAATCACACTACTCATAATTATAATGCCCTCAAAATTTGCCTTTGGCAAAATTTTGAGATGGCAGAAATCACCATCACGCCTGTTCAGGCAACGCAGGTTAAATCGGTGATTATTTGTTGCCTGAAAGGCTATGGTGATTAGTATGAAATTTTTAACCGATTATACGGCGGTTACATTCACGGGTATTGACAAAACCTTCAGCGTGTATTCGACCTTCGTTGAATTTACGATACCTGTTGTCGATATTGATGTGAGCATCAAATTCTACGGCTTGATAATAGCGTTCGGCTTTTTGCTTGCGGTGCTTTTCGGCGGAAGAATGGCATACAAATGGAAAATCGACCTCAATAAAATGCTTGATGTTCTCCTCTACGGCACCGTCGGCGGAATTGTCGGCGCAAGGCTTTATTATGTGCTGTTTGAGTGGGATTATTACGGCAGTCATCTCTCTGAGATACCGAAGATTTGGCACGGCGGACTCGCAATTTACGGCGGACTTATCGGAGCCGTGATCGTTGCATATTTTACCTGCCGCAGGATAGATTTGAATTTTCCGAAGCTTCTTGATATCTGCGCTATGAGCTTCCTTATCGGACAGGGAATAGGCAGATGGGGCAATTTTGCCAACCAGGAGGCATTCGGCACGAACACGACAATGCCGTGGGGAATGTACAGTGCAAAGATTTCGAGCTATCTTACGGAAAATCAGTCGCTTTTTGCCGAAAAGGGCATAAGCGTGGACCCGTCGAGCCCCGTTCATCCTACCTTCCTTTATGAATCGCTGTGGTGTATTATGGGCTTTTTCATAATTTATTATATATGCCGTAAGCACTACAAATTCGCCGGTCAGCTCATACTCTGCTACGGCGTTATCTACGGAGCGGAAAGGGCGGTAGTCGAGGGATTCAGAACGGACAGTCTTTATATTCCCGACACCTCGATAAGAATTTCACAGCTTCTTTCGGCGATAATTGCCGTGCTTTGTCTTGCGGCACTTATCGCAAAATTCGCAGAGCTTAAAAAATATCCCAAGCCATATGATCCAGTTGAGGTTTTGCCGGAGGAGCTTGACTATGTCGTCAGGGACAAACGCAAGGAAAAGGACGAGGAAACGGCTAAGGCTAAAAATATAGTTAAGCTTCAGAAGAAGAAAAAGAAGCAGGAAGAAAAGAAGTTAAAGGGCGGAAAATAAAATGGCACAGATAATTGACGGAAAAGCGGTTTCACAGTTCGTTAAGGACGAGGTTAAAAAAGAGGTTTCGGCGCTCGGCGAAAAGGGCGTGACGGTAGGTCTTGCGGTAATTATAGTCGGCAACGACCCCGCGTCGAGAACATATGTAAACAACAAGAAAAAGGCTTGTGAGGCTACGGGAATTATTTCCGAGGAGTACGCTCTGCCCGAGGACACAACTATGGAGGAGCTGCTCGCGCTCATAAGAGAGCTCAATGCCAAGAAAAGCATAAACGGCATACTCTGTCAGCTTCCGCTCCCGAAGCATCTTGACGAAAAGATTATCATTGAAAACATTGACCCGATAAAGGATGTTGACGCTTTCCATGCGGTGAACACGGGTCATATTATGATAGGCGATTATTCGTTTTTGCCTTGCACTCCGGCAGGCATAATGGAAATGCTCAAATATTACAATATTGAAATTGAGGGCAAGGAGTGCGTGGTTATCGGCAGAAGCAATATCGTAGGCAAGCCTATGGCAATGCTCCTTTTGCAGAAAAACGGCACTGTTACCGTGTGTCATTCAAGGACGAAAAATCTTAAAGAGCTTACCTCCCGTGCGGACATACTCGTGGCGGCTGTCGGAAAACCGTATTTTGTTACTGCTGATATGGTCAAGGACGGCGCAGTGGTAATCGATGTCGGAATGGACAGAAACAAGGAGGGCAAGCTTTGCGGAGATGTTGACTTCGCAGAGGTTGAGAAAAAGGCCTCGTACATTACTCCCGTTCCCGGCGGCGTAGGTCCCATGACCATTGCAACGCTTATGAAAAATACCGTTACTGCGGCAAAAATACAGAACGGGATATCTTTTTAACAAAACCTGAAAAATTTTGTTGACGGTAAAGCTATAATGCTATATTATTAAATATATTATTTTTAGGGGTGATTCTAATGGGTTCAAATGCAAAAAAGTATATGAGCTTTAAGGAAATTGCGGCATATTCGCTCGGACTTTTCGGTTTCCAGGCTATTGTCGGTCTCTTAAACTCATATCAGGCAGAATTTGACGCGTCAATCCTCGGTGCGGACATTGCAATCGTCGGAATACTTATCCTTGTTGCAAAGATTATTTCCGCCGTTGCCGACCCTGTTGTCGGAAATTTGGTTGACCGTTCAAAATCAAAGCTCGGCAAGTTCAAGTCGATGATTGTTTATTCGCTTGTTCCCTTGCTTGTGTTCACGGCTGTTGTGTTCGTGAAGGTTCCGTTCAAGGGCTTCGGTCTCTATGCTTGGATATTCGTTACATATCTTATCTGGAGCATAGCGATGACAATGGGTGATGTTCCCTCACAGGGTATCGCTTCGGCGCTCACTCCCGACCCGACGGAGAGAACAAATGTAGTTTCAATTTCAAACACCTTTAAGCAGATAGGCTTCTCAGCTTGCGTGGTTATCGTTCCCATCGTTTGCCTTATCATCAAGGGCGGCTCAAAGGTTATCGTTGCCAAGGGTGAAACCGATACTCCCATGATTGCGGCAGAGTACCTCGGCACGGCAATTCTTACTGCGATTTTCGGCTGTGCGCTTTTCGCTCTCATTCCGCTTATCAATAAGGAGAGAGTTAAGGTTGAGTCAAACGAAAAAACAACCGCTAAGGATATGCTTGCGGCGCTTAAAGACAACAAACCGCTTATGCTTGTAATCGTTTCCTATTTCCTCGGCTTCGGCAGACAGATGGCAATGGGTATTCAGGTTCAGGCGGCTAATGTTTTGTTGGGCTCGCAGAACCTTGTTGCTGTTCTCGGTATCGTAACGGCGGTAGGCTCAATGATTTCAATGGCGCTGTGCCCCGTTCTTATCAAAAAGCTTGACGAAAAGAAAGCGTACATTCTTCTTTCGGTTTACGGCTTTGCGGCTTCGATATTCTCATTTGTTATCGGACATTTCTGGTTCAGAAGCCCCGACAATACGGTGCTTACCGTTCTGTTCTACGCTTCGCTCTTCCTCATCGGTCTCCAGTTTGGTGCGGTTACGCTTATGCCGATGATTATGACGGCGGACGCCGTTGACTACTACGAGTATGAAACGGGCAAGAGAATGGAGGGTGCGGCTTATTCAATCCTCACTCTTACAATCAAGGTTTGCTTGGCTCTCGGTACCGCTCTCGGACTTGTATTCGTTCAGTTCTCGGGCTATGCGGACACACTCGCACAGATTAACGCAGGTACGGCTACGGGCTTTACCGCTTCCACAAAGGATGTTATCTTCTTTGCATACACGGCGGTTCCCGGTATCCTTGCTCTTCTCTCGATTATTCCGATGTTCAAGTACGACATCGTAGGCGAGAAAAAGCAGGCAATCTCAAAGGCTCTTCAGGAGCGCAGAGGCACAAAGGAAGAAGCATAACGGCTTTTACAGTTCATTTACGGAGATGTTTTTCAACATCTCCGTATTTTGTGTTGACAAGCTTGTGTTCGGTATGTTATTCTTTATTCTGTTACGTAACAAAAATTTACAAAAAAGGAGGCAGAAAAATGATTAACAACTATTCAAGAAACAGACATTATATGGATTTGCCAATGGATTCTTATAATATTTTCTGCCCCGAGAGGACGCATTATCCCATTCTTGCGATTTAACTTTTGTTATTTATGGGTGTATCGGTGCTGTCGGAGTTTCGGCAGCGCTTTTTTATTTGTTTTGGGAGGATTTATGAGGTATATAAAGCTTCACGGGGATGAAAAAGTTCCCGTGTTCAAAAATGTTATTTATGCCCTGCGTCTTGTGTGCAAAGCCGACAAACGGCTGCTTATCAGCTATCTAATAAGCTATATTTTCGACGATATTTTTGTGCGGTACATTCAAAGCATACTTTTTTTGAAGGTATTGCTCTCGCTGTTTGACCGAGGCGTCGAATTCAGGGTGTATGTGCGTGATTTACTGCTGTTTTTCGCCATTGCCGCAGCGACAAAGATTATTTCGTGGGTGGCGGCATACATAAGGCAGGTGTCAACAAAAAATGTGTTAAAGGTTCTCAACAATATGGTCTTTGAAAAAGCGATAAGCCTTGATGTCGGCTGTTATGAGAGCCCCGAGTTTTACGACAAATATCAGCGTGCCACGCTTATTATGTCTGCGGGATATTTTGATATAATCTGCTATGATGTTGCGCTTGTTGTCAGCGGAATTGTGTCGCTGATACTTGTTATCGGCACGGTTACGGCGATAAGCCCGGTTTATTTGCTGTTCCTTTTGCCGATTGCTTTTGTGTTCGTTATCGAAATATACAAGAGCAAGGCAGTGTATAAAAGAGACCTTGAAATGACGGGCAACAATCGCACAAAGGCGTATATACAACGCACGGTGTTCCTAAAGGACTTTTCAAAGGATATGAGGACATCAAACATTTTTTCGGTTATGATGAGAAGATTTGAAGCGGCGGTTGCGGCTAATGTGAAAATACTCAAAAGCTACGGCATAAAGCTGTTTTTGTACAGTATCGTAAGCTCGCTGTTTTCGGAATTTATTCCGATAATCGGCACATATGCGTATGCCGGTTACCGTTTTGTAAAGGGCGGCGATATGACCGTCTCGGGCTTCTCGGTCGTTGTATCGTCTATTTCAACGGTCAGGGACGCAACGCTTGATATTGCGGAAGCCTTTGATGAAATGACGCAGATGGCTCTGTATTTTCAAAATCTCAAGGACTTTTTCGACTTTGAGCCGAGCATAAAGGATGGCAATTTGCAGGCGGGCGAATTTGAAAGTCTTGAATTTCGCAATGTAACTTTCCGTTACCCGAGCGCAAAGAAAAACACGCTTGAAAACATTTCGTTTAAGATAAACAGGGGCGAGACGGTTGCCGTGGTCGGCATAAACGGCGCAGGAAAATCGACCGCAGTTAAGCTTATGCTCCGCTTTTACGATGTTACGGACGGCGAAATTTTATATAACGGAGTGAACATAAAGGAGTATACGCTCTCCTCGCTTCGCAGCTCGTTTGCTACGGTGTTTCAGGATTATAAAAACTTTGCAATATCGGTCTATGAAAATGTAATGTGCCGTGAATGTACCGAAGAGGACAGGCAAAAGGCGCAGACCGCACTCAAACAGGCGGGCGTATGGGAGAAAACGCAGTCGCTTCCCAACGGCGGCGACACGGTGCTTACCCGTGAGTTTGAGGAGGACGGAGCGGGTCTTTCGGGCGGAGAAAATCAAAAGGTATCGACCGCAAGGCTCTTTGCAAGCGATTACGGCATAGCAATCCTTGACGAACCGTCGTCGGCGCTCGACCCCGTTGCGGAGTATGAGATGTATGAAAATCTTATCGCCGCAACAAAGGGAAAGACGGTAATTTACATTTCACACAGGCTCTCGTCCGCAGCGCTCTCCGACAGGGTGCTGGTAATCGGAGACGGAAAAACAATCGAAAGCGGCACGCACGAAGAACTGATGGCGAGAAAAGGCAAATACTGCGAGATGTTTACCTTGCAGGCTTCCGCTTACCGCAGGAAAGGGGGCGACGGCAATGCTTAAAGCAAAGAAAAACAAAACCGAGCACTCGGTGCTTTCAAATATAATGTACTTTTTGGGGCTTATGTTTAAGCTCTCGCCGGGGCTTGTAATCGGCGAAATATTATCGGGCATTTTGAGGCATTTGCCGCAAAGGCTGATAAGCGTAATCGGCATAAAATACATAATCGATGTTGTGGCAGAGGGCGAAAACCTCGGAAGAATTTACAAGGCGGTTATTATAATTGCGCTTATAATCGTTTTAAGCAGAATTGCCGTCTTGCTTTACAGGGAGTTCTATTGGAACGCCGCAAAGGAGAGGCTGTATTTCAGGCTCAACAAAACGCTTTACGAAAAGGCGCATCTGCTTGACCTTGAAAGCTATGACGACCCCGATTTTTACAACAATTTCATTTTGACCATTGAGTCGTCCTCGGACAACATTCAGGGACTTTTGGGAGTTGTTCAGCACTATGTCGGCAACATAATTTCTTTGGCGGCTGTTGCGGCGGTAATTCTGACAATCGACCCCGTGTGCCTTGTGATTATTTTGGCTTCGATTCTGCTTTTCCTGCCGCTTAGCGGCAGGATAGCCGACTATCAGATGGGCAGGCGCATAGACAACACGAAGTTTCACCGCAGAAGCGACTATTTTCAGCGGATTTTCTATTTGCAGGACTACGCAAAGGAAGTGCGGATGAACGACATTTATCACTTGCTTTTCGACCGATATAACGATGCGGCGGACGATGTAATAGCAAACCAGGCAAAGTATTGGAAGAAAATATCCTCTTGCTACTGTATTCAGCATATCGGCGTTCAGGCGCTCGGATTTATGCTCGTGTTGCCGCTGTATCTCGGTTACCAGGTAATAGTAAAGCAGACCTTGTCGGCAGGTGATTTTGTCGCAACCTTCAACGGTGCGTATTCGATAGCGATTTCGCTCAATTTCCTCATGGTATGGGCAAGCGCAGTGTTCTCTGAGAGGGCAAAGATGATTGAAAAATACCGTGAGTTCTTAAAGAGCGATTTCAAGATTAAGGACGGCAAAAGCACGGCTGAAATTACCGAGCCCAAGGCGATAACGGTCAAAAATATGTCGTTTACATATCCGGGCAACGACAAGCCCACGCTCAAGAATATAAATCTTGAAATAAAGCCGTATGAAAAAATTGCGCTTGTCGGCTTCAACGGAGCAGGAAAAACAACGCTCACCAACCTGCTTTTGAGGCTTTACGACGCCACGGACGGCGAAATTCTCATAGACGGCGAAAACATAAAGGATGTTACCGTAGCCTCGCACCGTGCAAGGTTTGCGGCGGTGTTTCAGGACTTTCAGACCTTTGCGTGTTCGGTGGGCGAGAATGTTGCCCTTGACGAGAAAACGGACCCCGAAAAAGTTCGGTATGCGCTTAAACACAGCGGATTTACAAAGCCGCTTAAAAACGGCGTCGATACGGAACTCTTGAGGGAGTTCGACGACGACGGTGCAATGCTTTCGGGCGGCGAGGCACAGAAAATCGCCATTGCAAGGGCATTTTATAAGGAGTGCCCGTATGTCATACTCGACGAACCCTCGGCAAACCTTGATCCGATTGCGGAATATAACCTCAACAGGGCAATGACCGAGGCTTCGGAGCACAAGACGGTAATTTTTATTTCGCACAGGCTTTCGACAACCGTAATTGCCGACAGAATTTATGTTATGGAAAACGGCGAAATCATCGAGTCCGGCTCGCACGAGGAATTGATGAGCTGTGGCGGCACATACGCTAAAATGTTTACCCTGCAGGCGGAAAAATACGAAGCGTAACATCGCCCTACGGGCGAGTGAAAAATGAAGAATGAAGAATGAAAAATGAAAAATTGTGGGTGCTTCGCACAGCGTCGTCGTTTGCTTCGTATCGTTCGCAACAGCCTTTGGCTATTTCTCACTCGCTTCGCAACTCCTCCTTTTCCGCAAAAATCACGCTCGGCTCGCCTGCTCGGTTGTAAACGCCCTCCCGACGGCTCGCTGTCGCTACCGACTTTTGCGGATTTTCGGACAGCCGCGAGGGCTGTCCCTACGGATGTGTATAACAGGAAACCCGACAGCCAACTGTCGGGTTTTTCTGTATGTTGTTATCCGTCCAAATCGGCGTCCTTTTGAAGTCTGCCGTGCCACATTGCGTTTCCGATGTTTATCGGCGAGGTCAGAACCTTTAATTTGTTGCGCATTGCGATCATGGGGTTTTTATCCTTTTCAATGTCGCAAAGGCTTGTGACCGAAATGCTGTCTTTAAGCTCGCTGAGGGTATAACGGCTGTCTTTATTGATTGTAACCGTCTTTTCCTCGTTCGGAAAAAGGTCGAAGCAGTTGTCGGAAAACGGCTCTTCGGAAATATTGCTTTCAAGCTTTACAAGGCGTGCAAAGCGGTCGGCTTTGAGCTTTATTTCAAGTCCCGTCGGAGTTTCCGTAATGTCGGTGCTTATCTTCGCTTTCGGCAGGGACAGATTTTTCTCCTTGTCGAACAAAAGCGTTTTGTCCGCAACAAGCGCACCGTTTTCATAGAGCCTGTAGCAGAGCACTGCGCTGCGGCGGTCTGTGTTTTTGAGCAATTCCGCATTGTACAGCTCAAACGCAAGAACATTTTTGACAGGTCCTGCGGTTATCTGCTTTTCGTCTGAACGGACGGTAACTCCCTTATTGAAATCAAACACCGAATATGTTACGGTAACGGTCTTTTCTTCGTTGAAATCGTTGAGCACAAAAAGTTTAACTCCGTTCTTTGAGTCCTCTGCGGAAACGGTCAGCGGAGCGTTGAAGCGGCGTGCCGAATATTGCAGAGCCTTGTAGTTGCCGTAGTAGTCGTAGCTTGACCACGAGCAGACGGGCCAGCAGTCGTTGAACTGCCAATACATAGAGCCGTTGCATCTGCCCTTGTTTCTGCGCCAATGCTCGGTTGCGTCCTCAATGCATTCCGACTGCGTTACCTGCGAAAGGTAGATGTAGTCCTCGAATTTTGCGGGCAGGTCAAAGCGTGAGGCGATATAGTATATCATCTTGTCGTTTCCGTTAAGACATTTCTGATGGGAGAGAAATACCTCGCTTGAAAGTGAGAAATCTTTTTCGTCCGCAAACTTCCTGACCGTTTTGATGTCGGGCAGACTTTCAAAGCCGAACTCGGAGCAAAATCTTGTCATTCTCTTGCGGTAGAAGGTCATAGGCTTTAAGCCGTGCCATACAGCCCAAAGGTGGGTGTCACCGACATTGTCGCAGTCAACGCCCTTGTTGTGCGATACTCCGCAGGGCGAGCCCGGTATGTAAGAGGTGTTAGGGTCGTATTTGCGAAGCTCGGGTTCGAGAATTTGGTAGAAAAACTTTTCCGTCCAGTCGACATAGCTTTTCATCAACATCCAGCTGTTGTGCATTTCCTCTATCTCGTTGTTTCCGCACCACAGGGCGAGGGACGGATGGTCGCAAAGGCGTTTTACATTGTATTCGACTTCTTTTTTGACATTTTCAAGGAAGCTCTCCTTAAAGAACGGGTAAGCCTGGCACGCAAATTGGAAGTCCTGCCAAATGAGAATACCCATTTCGGCGCATTTTTCATAGAAAGCGTCGCTTCCGTAAAAGCCGCCGCCCCAGATACGAAGCATATTCATATTTGAAAATCTGACCGCTTCAAGCATTTTTACAAGCCTGTTTTCGTCAAATCTTGTTATGAAAGAGTCGGGCGGAATGTAGTTTGAGCCCTTTATGAAAAGCGGAACTCCGTTTAATATGAACTTGAAGTTTGAGCCGTATTTATCACGGCTTCGGTCAAGATAAAGCGTGCGAAGTCCGATTTTTTTCTCACGGCAGTCGAGGACTTCTCCGTCTTTTTTGAGGACTGCCCTTACCGTGTAAAGCGGCTGAATATCCCTTTGCGAAAGCTCATAGGTCTGCCAAAGCTCGGGGTTTTCGATTACAAAGTCAGCGTTTTCTCCGCTCTTTTTAAGCACCGTGCCGTCGGGTGCGGTAACGCTCAACTCGCATTCTGTACCGTCGGAATACTTTTCCGTTTCAACGCTTACGCCGACTGTAACCTTGCCGTCGGTATGCGTCTGCTTTGCGGACAGATAGGTTATTCTCGCATTGTTTACTAAAATGAGGTCAATATCATCCGAAATTCCGCTCGCAGGGAGCACGGGACCCCAGTCCCAGCCGAAATGACACTGCGGCTTGCGTATGTGCACAATGCCGTTCTGACCGTTACTGTTCATCGGAGCGGACTCGGCTTTATATATTTTTTCAACATAGTTTACGGGTGAGAAGAAAACGATTTTTATCTCGTTTTCGCCCTCTTTAAGGAAGTCTTTTACCGAAAATTCATGCTTTACAAAGCAGTTGTCGGCACTGCCCGCCTTTTTGCCGTTTATGAAGATGTCGCATACCGTGTCGAGCATTTTGCATGAGAGAATGACAGCCTCGGCACTCAACTGCTTTTTTGTAAGGGTAAAGGTTTTTAGATATTCCCAATCTCTTTTGCCGACAAACTCCGCGTCCTTTTCGTTAAGTCCGACAAACGGGTCGTCAATTATTTTATTGTCGATTAAATCAAGAAAATTGCAGCCGGGAACGGTAGCAGGATAGAGCTTTTCCGTGTTACATTCTCTGAATTGCCATTTTCCGTTAAGTGAAAGCTTCATTTTTCAGTTCCTTATCCTTTTATTATGTATTGATACGATTATTGCCGTTACGCCGACAAAAAGCAAAATTCCGAAAACGAGCATTACCGAGATAATTCCGTACGCCGCAGGGAGATTTATCGGCTTGTCGCTGAAGAACAGACCCCATATAAATTCGGGATTGTAAAACGGGTAAGGGTAGTATTGCGGGTCGGAATATGCGCCGCGTATCATTGAAAATACAGAATACACAAGCGGATATATTCCCGAAAGCGCAAGGCATTTTTTGCCTATTCTCTTATTGTTGAACGGGAAGAACCACAAAACGAGCACAACGACGGGCATTATCATATGATAATAAATCTGTATAAAACTCGACATTGAGTGCACTGCCGTATCCCATTTTGACGGCGGGGTCATACCAAGCGGAATACCGCCGCAGTAGGTTATGCCCGCAATTAAGACATACACCGTGACCAATGCACCGAAGGTCGGGTTAAAGCCGATTTTTTGCGCCCTTTTGCACCCGAAAATTCCGAGCGACGCAAACAGCAGATAGACATAGCAGAAAAAGTTTGACTGCACCGTGAAGTAGGAAAGAATATTGTATTTTCCGTAATCCACGGGACTGTACTGCGGGTCGTATTCGTAAACATAGTACGAAAGGCGGTGTGCGATTATCAGAAAGCCGAACACCGACAAAATTAAAAGCAAAACTCCGAGCGCCTTGTTTTTAGCGGACGGATTTAATCTTGATTCCATATCGTTACCCCCCTTGTTTAATCATTTTAACAGAAAAACACAGGCAAGGCAACACAAACGGAAAGTTTTACGGTTTCGGTTGACACGGAGGTAAAGTTATGCTATCATCTTTAGCACAAAACCCTAACGGTAGTGGATTTTTCAAGAGAAATCTTTTTTCGCCACATAGCTGTGGCTGAGTGTTTACAAGGAAATATTGGTTTCTCGCATAAAAATCCATTATGCCTTTGTCGGAAAGCCTCGCAAGGCGACAGCCTTGCTTCGTTTCCCAACTTCTGCATAAAAGAATTTTTATAGCTACGAAACTGCAACGCACTTCAAAATGATATATTTTTGATACAAGAAAAGGCAAATCCCACAGATAATGCTGACGCATATCTGTGGGGTTTAACGCATTGTTGTGCAAAAAGATATTGTTTTGAAGCAATATTTCCTTATGAACACTCAGCCTTTATGTGGCTTTTTTGTGGCTTTTTTATGAGGTGAAATATGAATCAGAATTTTATGAAAGAGAAGAAAATTCTTCCGCTTGTAATTTCAATGTCGCTGCCCATGGTGGTTTCAATGGCGGTAAACTCGCTTTACAACATCGTTGACAGCTATTTCGTCGCAAACATAAGCGAGGACGCCATGACGGCGCTCTCCCTTGTCTATCCGGTGCAGAATCTGATGACGGCGATTGCAGTGGGATTCGGCGTGGGGCTTAATGCAAGGATAGCCTATTGCCTCGGTGCAAACAGAAAAAAAGAAGCCGACGAAGCGGCTGTTACGGGTATGCTTTTGAGTGTGGTACACGGCGTTTTACTTATGGCAGTGTGCCTTTTGGGTATGCGTCGGTTTTTGTCGCTCTATACGGAAAATGCGGAAATTATACAGATGGGTCTTGATTACGCAAACAGGGCGTTTCTGTTTTCGGTAGTAATTATGCTCGGCATCTCGCTTGAAAAGGTGTTTCAGGCGGTCGGCAGAATGAACGCGACAATGATAAGTATGATGCTGGGCTTTGTCACAAACATCGTGCTTGACCCGATAATGATTTTCGGCTTGGGTATCTGCCCGAAGATGGGTATGGCAGGTGCGGCGTGGGCTACGGGTATCGGTCAGAGCGTAACGCTGCTTGCATACATTGTGTTCCTTGTCGCTTCTCCGTTGCCCGTGTCGTTTTCACGGAAAAACATTACATTTAATAAGGAGCTTATGAAAAGGCTCTATTCCGTCGGTATACCTGCGTCGCTGAATATGGCTCTGCCGTCGCTGCTTATTTCCTCGCTCAACGGAATATTGGCGGCGTTCTCGGACAAATATGTTCTTGTCCTCGGAGCATATTATAAATTACAGACCTTTATTTATCTTTCGGCAAACGGTATAATTCAGGGCATAAGACCGCTTGTCAGCTTCAACTACGGGGCGGGCGAGAACAAGAGGGTACGCAAAATTTTTTCAACCACTCTTGCTCTTGCGGCAGGGGTAATGGCGTTGGGAGTTGTTCTCTCGCTGCTCATTCCCGACAGAATGATAGGGCTGTTTACGGAAAACCCCGACACGGTACAAATAGGCGTCAAGGCGCTTCACATCATATGCGTGGGCTTTGTGTTCTCGGCGGTGTCCGTAACCTGCTGCGGAGTGCTTGAGGCTCTCGGCAAGGGCGTGGCGTCGCTTATGGTGTCATTTTCGAGATACACCCTGATAATTATCCCTGCGGCATACGCTTTGAGCCGTGTGCTCGGGGCAGATGGCGTATTTTTTGCCTTTCCCGTTGCGGAAATCCTTACCGCCGCGGCGGCGTATGTAATTTACCTTAAAGCGGCAAAAAAAGAGCTTGAATAAAAAACAACGGAGCAACTTTGCAGACAACGAGTGAAAGATAAATCCTTTCACTCGTTTTTTTAATTTTCTTCGTTTCGAGAATATGCCGAGGAATTTACAAATTACCGACTAACGAGCAAAGATATTTATGTCCCTGTTCCTTGGTGCAGTCGGATTTCTTTATTGCTGCCCACTGCCATACAAGAAACAATGTATTACTGTAATGGTCTGCAAGTAACTCATTCGGAATGTCTTTTTGCATAGCTTCCGGACAACTTTCAAATATAAAACGCATTGTATTATTCAGAAAATTTCTGAAGCTTGAAAACATATATCCAACCTCGCTGTTATGCAAAAGAACCTTGTGTATGACAGCTTCATTTTGCTTTGTAAAATCATAAATTCGGTCAAAATAAAGATATAACATTTCATTTTCTTCGGCGTGATGATAATCACTGAATCCCACCTGCTCGGCAAGTGTCTGCCAACAGTAACCGAGCAAATCATATTTATCGTCAAAGTAATTATAAAATGTCGCACGGGGATATTGTGCCGCTTCGCATAGTTGCCCAACAGTGATTTCTTCAAAGGATTTCTCGGACAAAAGCATAAACATTTCCCTGCTGAATGCCTCAAGAGTTCGCTTTGCTCCTTTTGTTAACGGCTTTGTAAAATCGTATTTCATAACTGCTTCCTTTTGCAAAATTCAATATTTGTCCAACCTTAAACAGGTAGGTTCATTTGTCACTTGTTTTGCTGCCGATTACAGTATAGTATGAATTCAAGAATTTTGCAAGTGTCTAATTTTATTCACTTGTGTAAAGGAGAGTGCTTTTATGAGCATTGCAGTTATAACAGGAGCGTCCTCCGGACTTGGTGTCTGTTATGTTGATGCTGTTACAAAATTATTTCCCGAAATAGATAAACTGTGGCTGATTGCCCGCCGTGAAGAACGGCTAAGAGAAGTTGCTATGAAATATCCCGATAAACATTGCGTGATTATTCCTATGGATATGGCTGATATGAGCAGCTTCAAAATATTGGAAGAAAAATTAAAAGCCGATAATCCGCAGATAGAAGTTTTAATAAATGATGCAGGTATGTCAATCGGTTCTTCTTTTGAGGATATGGAACTTGAAAGCATGCTAAAAATTATTGACCTGAACTGCAAAGGAGCAACGGCGATAACAAAGGTATGTCTGCGATATATCATAGATAGTGGTACAATTTTGGAAGTATCCTCAACCTCTGCATTTGTTCCGAACACAAACTTAATCGTTTATTGTGCATCAAAATCCTATGTATCCGCACTTTCTCTTG
>CAVFQD010000026.1:0-23468 GCA_963624605.1 Eshraghiella crossota
ACCTGCGTTGCCTGAACAGGCGTGATGGTGATTTCTGCCATCTCAAAATTCTGCCGAAGGCAAATTTTGATGGCAATACAATCACGATAGTGTGATTTTTCACACTATCTCCTTATTCGTCGATAGTTGAGATTGTAAGAGTTGTCTCCTCAAGAACATCGAGGAGCACACGCACGGTATCAAGAGATGTGAATATTGTCACATTGTTTTCGGTGGCGCAATGACGAATTTCAACGCCGTCGTCATAGTGGACTCCCGAAAGTATCGCCCTTGTGTTTATGACATAGCTTACATAGCCTGCACGGATAGAATCGAGTATTTCCTCGCTTCCCTCGGAAATCTTGCCTCTTACCCTTGTGCGTATGCCGTTCTCCTTGAGGACAGCCGCCGTACCGCTTGTAGCCTCAATGTTGAAGCCCATATTGTAAAATCTTCTGATAAGCGGAATAGCCTCTTCCTTGTCCTCGTCCGCAAGCGTTACAAGAACCGTTCCGTAGTTCTGGAGGTTCATTCCCGAAGCGGTCAGTGCCTTGAACATTGCACGGTGAAGCTTGTCGTCATAGCCTATCGCCTCTCCCGTTGACTTCATTTCGGGAGAAAGGTAAGCGTCAAGTCCCTTAATCTTGTTGAATGAGAAAACGGGAACCTTTACATAATGGCGGTTTTTCTCCTCGGGATAGAGCTCGAAAATTCCCTGTTCTTTAAGGCTCTTGCCGAGTATAACCTTGGTTGCGATGTCCGCAAGCGAATAGCCCGTAGCCTTTGAGAGGAACGGTACCGTTCTTGACGAACGGGGATTTACCTCTATTATATACACATTGTCGTGCGGGTCAACAATAAACTGAATATTATAAAGTCCGATTATGCCTATGCCGAGCCCGAGCTTCTTTGCGTACTGCAAAATAATTCCCTTCACCCTGTCGGAAATTGAGAAGGTCGGATATACGCTTATCGAGTCGCCCGAGTGAACGCCCGTTCTCTCAACAAGTTCCATAATACCGGGTATGAAAACATCTTTTCCGTCGCAGATTGCGTCGACCTCGACCTCCTTGCCCTGAATGTACTTATCAACAAGTACAGGCTTATCCTCATCAATTTCAACGGCGGTTTTGAGGTACTGTCTTAAATCCTCGTCCTTTGAAACTATCTGCATAGCGCGTCCGCCGAGAACGAAGGAGGGGCGTACAAGCACGGGATAGCCGATTGCGTTTGCCGCTTTGAGACCGTCCTCGATATTAGTTACAGCCTTACCTGTCGGCTGCGGAATGTTAAGGTCCTTGAGTATTTTTTCAAAGCTGTCTCTGTTTTCAGCCTTTTCGATAGCGTCGCAGTCCGTGCCGATTATCTTAACGCCTCTGTCCATAAGCGGATGCGCAAGGTTTATCGCCGTCTGACCGCCGAGAGAAGCGATTACACCCTCCGGCTTTTCAAAGTCGATTATCGCCATAACATCCTCGGGAGTGAGCGGCTCAAAATAGAGCTTATCGGCTGTTGTGTAGTCGGTTGATACCGTTTCGGGGTTGTTGTTTATGATTATCGCCTCATAGCCCGCACGCTTGATGGTCTGTACGGCGTGCACGGTTGAGTAGTCAAACTCAACGCCCTGACCGATACGGATGGGACCTGCGCCGAGAACTATGATTTTCTTTTTATTTGTAAGTCTTGAAGCGTTTTCGCCCGTATATGACGAATAGAGATATGCGATATACTTGCCCGTGTGGAGTGTGTCAACCATCTTGAAAACGGGGACTATACCGTTGTCTTTTCTCATTTTATAAAGGTCGGTTTCGGGCATATCCCATACATTTGCGATATATTCGTCCGAAATGCCCATAACCTTTGCTTCTTTGAGAACCTCAACGGTGTTTTTGTTCTCTCTGAGCTTGTTTTCCATATCAATGATTTTCCTGTAGCTTTCAAGGAAAAGCTCTGTTACCATTGTAACCTCATGTATTTTTTCAATCGAAACGCCTCTACGAAGAAGCTCGAACACAGCGTACACATTGTCATCCCTGAATTCCTTGACATAGGCGAGAAGCTCTTCCTCGGTGTATGAGTCGAACTTTGCAAGGTGGAAGTGGCAAACACCCGTTTCAAGCGAGCGCACCGATTTGAGCAGGCACTCCTCAAGCGTTGAGCCTATGCCCATAACCTCGCCCGTAGCTTTCATCTGTGTGCCGAGGGTGTTCGGAGCGTCTGAGAATTTGTCAAACGGGAAGCGTGGGAACTTTGCAACAATATAATCGAGGCTCGGCTCTATTGCCGCAGTGCCGCCTGCAACGGGAATGTCCTCAAGAGCCATACCCATGGCAATCTTTGCGGTAACTCTTGCAATCGGGTAACCGCTTGCCTTTGAAGCAAGAGCGGAAGAGCGTGAAACTCTGGGGTTTACCTCGATAAGGAAATATTCGCTTGAATTGGGATTGAGCGCAAACTGAACATTGCAGCCTCCCTCGATTTTAAGCTCACGGATAATTTTAATTGCACTGTCGTTGAGCATTTTAAGGTCATGGTCGTTAAGTGAGAGAATCGGAGCGACAACTATCGAGTCACCCGTGTGAACGCCGACGGGGTCAACATTTTCCATACCGCATATTGTGATTGCGCGGTCGTTTGAGTCTCTCATTACCTCAAACTCGATTTCCTTGTAGCCCTTAACGCTCTTTTCGATAAGAACCTGATGTACGGGTGAGAGCTTGAAAGCATTCATACCGATTTCAACAAGCTCCTGCTCGTTATTGGCAAAGCCGCCGCCTGTACCGCCGAGAGTGAACGCAGGGCGCAAAACTACGGGATAGCCTATATCCTGTGCCGCCGCTTTTGCCTCGTCAAGGTTGTAGGTTATCTCCGAGGGGATAACGGGCTCGCCTATCGACTCGCACATCTCCTTGAAAAGCTCTCTGTCCTCGGCTCTCTCAATACTCTCGCTTGAAGTTCCGAGAAGCTTTGTGCCGCATTCCTTGAGAATGCCCTTCTTTTCAAGCTGCATTGCAAGGTTAAGACCCGTCTGACCGCCGATACCCGGCACTATTGCGTCGGGGCGCTCATAACGGAGAATTTTTGCGATATATTCAAGCGTCAGCGGCTCCATATAAACCTTGTCCGCTATCGTGGTGTCTGTCATAATTGTTGCGGGGTTCGAGTTGCAGAGAATTACCTCATAGCCCTCCTCTTTAAGAGCGAGGCAAGCCTGTGTGCCTGCGTAGTCAAACTCTGCCGCCTGTCCTATAACGATAGGACCCGAGCCGATAATCAATACCTTTTTGATGTCCGTTCTCTTTGCCATTGTTTTTCCTCCGAATCTATATTAAAACTGTTTGTATACTGCCTTGCCGTCAAAGACCGTCAGCTTACAGCGTGAGTAAACCTGCTCGCCCTCAAACGGGGTAGCCTTGCCCATTGACAGGAACTGTGACGGGTCGATAACGCTTTTTTCGTTCAAATCCCACACGGTAAAACTGCCATCATACGGAATACCGAACCGCTTTCTCGGGTTTACCGCCAAAAGCTCTACAAGCCTTTCAAGCGATATTATATTTTTCTTTACAAGATGCGTATAGAGAAGCGGGAACGCCGTTTCAATGCCGACAATTCCGAATGCGCTCTTTTCAAGACCTCTTGACTTTTCCTCTGCGCTGTGCGGTGCGTGGTCGGTGGCTATCATATCGATTGTGCCGTCGAGAATTCCCTCTATGAGTGCCTGTCTGTCCTCCTTTGAGCGAAGCGGCGGATTCATTTTGAACCGTCCGTTCTCCTTCAAATCCTCATCCGTGAGTATCAGATAGTGCGGACCCGTTTCACAGGTTACATTTACGCCCTGAGCTTTTGCCTGCCTTATAATTTCAACGCTTTCCTTGCAGGAAATATGGCATACATGATATGCGCAGCCCGTCTGTCTGCAAAGCTCCAAATCTCTTTTTATCGGACCCCATTCGCTCTGCGAACAAATGCCCCTGTGCGAATGTTCCCTTGCGTAAACGCCGTCGTGAATGTATCCGCCGTGAAGAAGCGAATTGTCCTCGCAATGGGCGACAATCATTTTGCCGAGTGCCTTTGCCCTGAGCATTGCCTCTTTCATCATCTCTTCGGACTGCACGCCCCTGCCGTCGTCGGAAAAGGCGATTATATCCTTTGCCATACCCTCCATATCGGAAAGCTCTTCGCCGTCCTGACCGACCGTTATGGCACCGTAGGGCATAACATTTATGACTGCGTCATTTTTTATTATATCGAGCTGCTCTTTAAGATGCTCCGCCGAATCGGGTACAGGCTTCAAATTCGGCATCGTACACACTGCGGTGTATCCGCCGTGAGCCGCCGCAAGCGAGCCTGTTTTAATCGTCTCCTTATAAGAAAAACCCGGCTGACGAAAATGCACATGCACATCGCAAAAGCCGGGAAAAATCATATATTGTGAAGAATTATAAACACTTGTTCCGATTTCGGGAAATGCGCTTAAAACCGTTTCCCTTTTGAATTGCGGGAACGACGCCAAGGAGCATATCTGCGCATTTATAATGTTATCCATATTGTCCTCCGAAAAATAAAAGCCTTGCTTTACGGCAAGGCTTATCTGCATAAACAGGCGAGGCAGAGCACTGCTCCGCACCAATATAAACAATCTTGCCGATCTCTCTGTATCGAATTAAAGATTTACTGTCCGTTATTATATCATCGAACCGATGCAATGTCAATAAAAATAATAACGGTTCGGCTCAAAAAACGAACCGAACCGAATTAAATTTTATTTGAAGTACCTGACTGCGGCTTCAAACATCCTGATATCGTAATTGCCGGGAACATTTTTGTAAAGTCCCGAGCCTATGCGCTCGCTGTGTCCCATTTTGCCGAACACTCTGCCGTCGGGGGAAGTGATGCCCTCTATCGCGAACATTGAGTCGTTGGGGTTGAACTGAACATCGTTTGTCGCATTGCCCGAAAGGTCAACATACTGCGTTGCAATCTGTCCGTTCTCCGCAAGCCTCCTTATAAGCTCCTCGCTTGCTAAAAATCTGCCCTCGCCGTGTGAAATCGGAACATTGTAGACCTCGCCGACATTTGTAAGCGACAGCCACGGAGATTTGTTTGAGGCAATCCTTGTTCTGACTATCTTCGACTGGTGTCTTGCAATGGTGTTAAAGGTAAGGGTCGGGCAATTCTCGTCCGTGTCGATAATCTTACCGTAGGGCACAAGACCGAGCTTGATAAGAGCCTGGAAGCCGTTACAGATGCCGCACATAAGTCCGTCCCTGTTTTCGAGCAAATCGGTTACGCCCTCTTTTACAGCCGCATTTCTGAAGAAAGCGGTTATAAACTTGCCGCTGCCGTCGGGCTCGTCGCCGCCCGAGAAGCCGCCCGGAATAAATACCATCTGCGCCGATTTGAGCTTTTCGGAAAATTCTTCAACGCTCGACTGAATTGCCGAAGCGGTAAGGTTTTTAATAACAATAATTTCGGGCTCTGCGCCTGCGTCGGCAACAGCTTTTGCGCTGTCATACTCGCAGTTCGTACCCGGGAATGCGGGAATGAGCACCCTGGGTCTTGCACACTTGATTGCGGGTGCGGGATAGCTCTGTGCCGTGTATGAGAAATTCTCAACGGGCTTTACTTCCTTTGTTATGTTGCACGAATATACATTTTCGAGCTTATCCTCATAAAGCCTGTCGAGCTTTTCGGCACTTACGGTTTCATCGCCGTAAACGAATACGGGTTCTTCGGTTATTTCGCCGACAACCTCCATACCGTCCGCATTTTCGACTTCAAGGATAAACGAAGCGTAATTGTAGCCGAATATACCGTCGAGCGTGAGCTCGGGATTGAACTTAAAGCCGAAGCCGTTGCCCATTGCCGATTTGAGAACCGCCTCCGCAATGCCGCCGAGGCCGGGCGTATAACATGAAACCGCTTTTCCGCTTCTCAAAAGTGCCGTAACCCTGTCAAACGCTTCAAGTAAGGAGCCTGTTTCGGGAAGTCCGTTTCCGTCAAGCTTTGTTCTTATGATAACGACCTTGTTGCCCGCCTTTTTGAACTCGGGGGAAACGATATCCTTTGTCTTTTCCGTCGTAACGGCAAAGGAAACAAGGGTGGGCGGAACATCCAAATCCTCAAACGAGCCGCTCATTGAGTCCTTACCGCCGATTGAGCCGATTGACAGCTCCTTCTGTGCCTCAAACGCACCGAGCAGTGCCGCAAGGGGCTTGCCCCAACGCTTGCCGTCCTGACCGGGCTTCTCAAAATATTCTTGGAATGTAAGATAAACATCCTCAAACCGTGCGCCTGTTGCGATAAGCTTACATACCGACTCGACAACCGCAAGATATGCTCCGTGGTACGGGCTCTTTTCGGTTATAAACGGGTTGTAGCCCCAAGCCATAAGCGAGCAATCGTCGGTGTGCTTTTTCTCAACGCTTATCTTCTGTACCATAGCCTGAACGGGCGTCCTCTGGTTCTTGCCGCCGAAAGGCATAAGCACAGTGCCTGCACCGATGGTCGAGTCGAAGCGTTCGGAAAGTCCTCTCTTTGAGCAAATGTTTAAATCGGAGGCTGTCTTTTCCATATTCTCCGCAAATGAGCCGTCAATTTTCTTTGTATAATCCTGCGGCTTTTCGGGAGTTATTGTAATGTGCTTGTCCGCACCGTTTGAGTTTAAGAACTCACGGCTTATGTCAACTATCTTGTTGCCGTTCCACATCATTGTAAGACGGGGATCTGCCTTGACAACAGCCACGGGGGTAGCTTCAAGATTTTCTTTTTGAGCGAGAGCGAGGAAAGCGTCAACATTCTCTTTTTCAACAACAACCGCCATTCTCTCCTGCGACTCGGATATAGCAAGCTCCGTGCCGTCAAGTCCGTCGTATTTCTTCGGAACTGCGTTGAGGTCAATGTCAAGACCGTCCGCGAGCTCGCCGATAGCAACCGAAACGCCGCCTGCGCCGAAGTCGTTGCAGCGCTTAATCATAAGGCAAGCCTCTTTATTTCTGAAAAGTCGCTGAAGCTTTCTTTCCTCGGGTGCGTTACCTTTCTGGACCTCTGCGCCGCAGGTCTCAACCGAATGAGCATTGTGAGCCTTTGACGAGCCTGTTGCGCCGCCTATGCCGTCACGACCAGTTCTGCCGCCGAGAAGTATTACAACATCGCCGGGGTCGGGTCTTTCACGCCTTACATTTTCCTGCGGAGCCGCCGCGATAACTGCGCCTATCTCCATTCTCTTTGCCGCATAGCCGGGGTGGTATATCTCGTCAACGATGCCCGTTGCAAGTCCTATCTGATTGCCGTAGGACGAATAACCCGCCGCTGCGGTTGTAACAAGCTTTCTCTGCGGAAGCTTGCCCGGAATAGTCTCGCTTACGGGAACTGTCGGGTCAGCCGCACCCGTTACACGCATTGCTCCGTAAACATAGCTTCTGCCCGAAAGCGGGTCGCGGATAGCGCCGCCTATACAGGTTGCCGCACCGCCGAAGGGCTCAATTTCAGTCGGGTGGTTGTGGGTTTCGTTCTTGAAAAGAAGCAGCCACGGCTCTTTTTTGCCGTCAACCTCAATTTCAATCTTAACCGTACAGGCGTTGATTTCCTCGGACTCGTCGAGCTTATCAAGCTTGCCGTTCTTCTTTAAGTATTTGACCGCAACCGTCGCCAAATCCATAAGGCAGACGGGCTTTGTTCTGCCAAGCTCCTTGCGTACCGCCATATAGTCGTCGTACGCTTTCTGCAAAAGTGCGTCCTCAAATTTTGCGCCGTCGATAACCGTCAAAAATGTTGTGTGTCGGCAGTGATCCGACCAATAGGTATCTATCATACGGATTTCCGTAAGAGTCGGGTCTCTGTGCTCCGACTTAAAATAGTCCTGACAGAACTTTATGTCGTCTCTATCCATTGCAAGTCCGTAGCTTTCGACAAATTTCGCCAATTCAGCCTCGTCGTACGAATTGAAGCCGTCAAGGGTCTTAACGGTTGTGGGAACCGCATAATCGACCTTGAGAGTGTCGAATTTTTCAAGTGCAGCTTCCCTCGCCTCAACGGGGTTTATAACATATTTCTTTATCTCGTCAATGTCTTTTTCGGTAAGCTCGCCGTAAAGCGCATAAACCTTTGCCGAGCGGATAAGCGGTCTGTCGCCCTGCGAGATAATCTGTATGCACTGTGCCGCCGAGTCAGCCCTCTGGTCGAACTGACCGGGAAGATACTCAACCGCAAAAACGGTTGCGCCGTCGGTGTTTATCTCCTCGCTTGCAATATCGAGCTGAGGCTCGGAAAATACGGCCTTTACCGCATAGTCGAACAGCTCTTTCGTTATATTTTCGGCGTCATAACGGTTAATTACCCTGACATCGGTAAGATTTTTTATGCCCAAAAGGTTTTTGGCGTCGCCGAGCAATGCTTTGGCTTCGTTTGCCAATTCCTTTTTCTTTTCAACGAAAATTCTGTAAACCAAGAATTATACCTCCTTGCAATTAAGCGCCTTTTGTCCTATATCATGCCTGTAATAGGCATTGCCGAAGCTTATCTTCTCAACGGCATTATACGACAATTTTATCGCCTGTTCAAGTGTGTCGGCAATCTCTGTAACGCCGAGAACCCGTCCGCCGTTCGTCAGAAGCTTTCCGTTTTCAAGCCTTGCGCCCGCAACATATACATTGTCGTGAAGCTCCTCGGGAATTGTGATTTCATATCCCTTTTCGTATTTTACGGGATAGCCCTCCGACGCCATAATAACGCAGCAGGCATTCTTATCGGAGAATTTAACCTCGCACTCGGACAGCTTTCCGTCCGTAACGGCTCTCATAACCGTGAGCAAATCGCTTTCGAGAAGCGGTAAGACAACCTGCGTCTCGGGGTCGCCGAAACGGCAGTTGTACTCGATTACCTTGGGTCCGTTTTCAGTGAGCATAAGTCCGAAGTAAAGACAGCCCTTAAAGGTTCTGCCCTCTTTGTTCATAGCCTCGATTGTCGGCAGGAATATGGTTTTCATACATTCGTCCGCAACCGATTTTGTGTAATAGGGGTTCGGAGCGACCGTTCCCATTCCGCCCGTGTTAAGACCCGTGTCGTTATCGCCCGCACGCTTGTGGTCCATTGAGGAAATCATCGGCACAACGGTCTTGCCGTCTGTAAACGACAAAACGGAAACCTCGGGGCCCGTCAAAAACTCCTCGATTACAATGCTGTCGCCGCTTTTGCCGAACTGCTTGTCTTTCATTATCGAAACAACGGCGTTTTTCGCCTCTTCCCTTGTCATTGCAATTATAACGCCCTTGCCGAGAGCAAGTCCGTCCGCCTTGACGACCGTGGGAACAGGACATGTTTCAACATATTTCAATGCTTCGTCTGCATTCGTGAAAACCTCATATTGCGCGGTGGGAATGCCGTACTTTTTCATAAGATTTTTTGAAAAAACCTTACTGCCCTCGATAACAGCCGCATTTGTCCTCGGTCCGAAGCAGGGAATACCCTTTTCCTCGAGGGCGTCAACACAGCCGAGCACCAACGGGTCGTCGGGTGCGACAACGGCATAGTCTATTTTGTTTCCAAGTGCGAATTCAACGATTTTTTCAATATCCGTGGCGCCGATATCAACAAGCTCGGCGTCCTTTGCCATTCCGCCGTTTCCGGGGAGGGCATATATCTTTTCGACCTCTTTGTTTTCCTTGATTTTTTTGATGATAGCGTGTTCTCTTCCGCCACCGCCGACAACCATTATTTTCATTGTGTTACCTCTTAATGATGGAATAATCTCATACCTGTAAACGCCATTGCCATACCGTGCTTGTCGCAGCAGTCGATAACAATGTCGTCTCTTATCGAGCCGCCCGGTTCTGCTATGTATTTAACGCCCGAACGGAACGCTCTCTCAATGTTATCGGAGAACGGGAAGAATGCGTCGGAGCCTAACGCCACATCCGTTTTGGTTGCGAGATACGCTGTCTGCTCTTCCATTGTAAAGGGCTCAGGCTTTACAGTGAAGTATCTCTGCCATACGCCGTCCGCACATACGTCTTCTTCGTTCTGATTGATATATCCGTCGATTACATTGTCTCTGTCGGGTCTGCCTATGTCATCTCTGAACGGGAGATTGATAACCTTGTCCGCCTGTCTTAAGAACCATGTATCCGCCTTTGTGCCTGCAAGGCGTGTGCAGTGAATTCTCGACTGCTGACCTGCGCCTACGCCGATTGCCTGTCCGTCAACCGCATAGCAAACCGAGTTTGACTGCGTGTATTTAAGTGTGATAAGAGCCACAATCAAATCACGAACTGCGCTCTCGGGCAAATCCTTGTTCTTTGTAACAACATTTTTAAGAAGCTCCGAGTTGATTTTGAAATTGTTTCTGCCCTGCTCAAAGGTAATGCCGAACACCTGTTTTTTCTCCTGCTGAGTGGGAACATAGTCGGGGTCGATTTTTACTATATTGTAATTGCCTTTTCTTTTCTGTTTGAGTATTTCAAGCGCTTCGGGCTCATAGCCGGGAGCTATGATGCCGTCGGAGACCTCACGCTTTATCATCTTTGCCGTGGTAACATCACAGACATCGGAGAGCGCTACCCAATCGCCGAACGAGCACATTCTGTCCGTACCTCTCGCACGGGCATAAGCGCAAGCAAGCGGCGAGTCGTCAAGACCCTCTATGTCATCGACAAAGCAAGCCTTTTTAAGCGTGTCCGACAGCGGAATACCTACCGCAGCCGAAGTGGGGCTCACATGCTTAAAGGAGGTAACCGCAGGAAATCCGAGAGCCTCTTTAAGCTCCTTTACAAGCTGCCATGAGTTGAAAGCGTCAAGGAAATTTATGTAACCGGGTCTGCCGCACAGTATTTCAATCGGCAAATCGCTGCCGTCCTCCATATAGATTTTGGCAGGCTTCTGGTTGGGGTTACAGCCGTATTTAAGTTCAAATTCTTTCATTCTTTGTTACCTCACTTGTTTTTATTGACTATTCTTGAAGTATATTTGCCTGTTTTTATATCAATGTATCTTACAAAAAGCGAAACCTTGTTGTCGGCATTGAGATTTTCCCAGATAAGATTTGTAAGCGTGTCTATATCGACATCGGGAAGCTCAAGCGTTTTCGGCTCGCCCTCAAAGCTCGGAAGCGGATTGCCGTCGCATTTGTAGGTGTGGATGAATTTCAATTTACCGCAGAGCGGGTTCTGATAAGCGTAAGTGTATCTCTGGCAGGAGCTGCCGTCGCCGTCCGCCGATTTAAGGATTGACATCGCATAGTTCATATCGCCGTTGTCAAGGTGGATAATGCCCGAAATCCTCGGTGTGAAATTCGGTGCGTCGTCCTCAAATTCTCTTGTGCGAAGCGCCTGCTCAAAGGTCATTTGCTTATCCATAAGGTTATATACCGTATCGGTCTGGTCACCGTTTGTGACGATGGTCTTGTTACCGAGAACTCTTACGGGAGCGTAGATTATAAGGTGGGGGTCAACCATTTTTGACTCGTCGAACGCCTGAGTGCGTATGCCCTCGCCGTCCTCGACAAACACACGGTTTCTGCTGTTTTCGCTTCTGCCCATAATGAAATAAGCCGTTACGGCGTTTGTGCCGTCTGCGCTTTTTCCTATCATAATTCCCCTGCCGTGATATGCGAGGGAATTAAGCTCGTCCTTAATCGTTTTTATCTCCATAAAGCAATATCCTTTCAAGTTTTATTAAAATGAGCCGAGATAACAGTCGGTAATGTAATTTTGAGAAACCCTGCCGCCCTTTTCATATTTTGAAAAGGCGTTTTCAAGTTCCCCTACAAAGCCGTCATAGCCGCTGTCCCCACGCCTCGGCGCATACGAGCGGGAAAGATTGTCGCCGATAAACTGTTCTCTCGTGACAAACCTTTCGTTTTCAAGCCTTAAAAAATCGGTGTTTTTGAAATATTCGTTTCTCAAAAATGTGTCGCCGTCAAAGTCGTCATATCCCGTCTGAACATGGCCGCTTCGGTAGCAGTCGCAATATTTCATACAGATTTTGTTGCGTTCCTCTTCAAGGCTGTTCTGACATCTTGAATTCCACACGATTGCAAGGCGTCCGCCGCGGGTCAGTATCCGTTGACATTCCGCCTTAAACCTCGCCTTGTCGAACCAATGAAACGCCTGTGCAACGGTTATCAGATTGACGCTTTCCGTGTCAAGCGTTGTATTTTCCGCAGAGGCAACAACCGTCTTTACCCTGTCGCCCAAATCGTTTTTGAGCACCGAAAGCATATCCGAGTTCGGCTCAACTGCCGTAACGCTCCACGGCTTTTTGAGCAGCGCCGATGTGAAAATACCCGTGCCTGCGCCTATATCCGCCACTGCTTCGGCATTTGTCGTTTCGTAAAGCCAATCGATAAGCTTTTCGGGATATGACGGGCGGTACTTTGAGTAAAGCTCCGCCTTACCCGTGAATTTGTTCTCATTCATTGCGGTAAGTCCTGCCGTTTTCGATTTTTATTTTTCCCGAGCACATAAGCTCGACCGATTCGGGGAGAATTTTCCACTCCGCCCGCTCCATAACTCTTTTCTGGAGAACCTCGGGCGTATCGCCGTCGCAGACCTCAACAGCCCTTTGCATAACAATCGGTCCGCCGTCGGGAATTTCGTTTACTATGTGCACCGTGGCGCCCGTGACCTTAACGCCCTTTTTGAGAACCGCCTCGTGAACATGAAGTCCGTAAAAGCCCTCGCCGCAAAAGGACGGAATAAGCGACGGGTGAACGTTGAGAATTTTATTGCGGTAATGCGAGGTAAAATTCTCGCTTAAAATCGACATAAAGCCCGCAAGGACGATAAGGTCGATTTTGTTTTCATCAAGAATTCTTATAAGCTCGCCCTCAAAGTCATGCTGACCGTCAAGATTCTTCTTGAGCACGGTATAGGTCTCAATTCCCGCATTTTTTGCCCTTTCGATGGCGTAAGCACCGTCCTTGTTTGAAATGACAAGCCTTATCCTGCCGCTTTTGATAATTCCGCTGTTCTGAGCGTCGATAAGCGCCTGAAGATTTGTTCCGCCGCCCGAAACGAGGACGGCTATGTTCATTTTTTCGGTATTCATAATATTTCTCCGAAGCGTCAGCAAATTTCGATTTTGTTTTCCGATTTGACGATTTCACCGATTACATATGCGTCCTCGCCGTTTGCTTTGAGCACTTCAAGAGCCTTGTCGGCGTCCGAAGATGAAACCACAATGCTCATACCGACGCCCATATTGAAGGTGTTGAACATATCTCTTTCGGAAATGTTGCCCGTCTTTGCAAGAAGCTCGAAAATCGGAAGCACACGAACCTTGCTTCTGTCGATTTTTGCGCAAAGTCCGTCTGGTATGCTTCTCGGAATGTTTTCATAGAAGCCGCCGCCCGTGATGTGCGAAATGCCCTTAACCTTTACCTCTTCGAGAAGAGCGAGTACGGGCTTTACATAAATCTTTGTAGGTGCAAGGAGAGTTTCGCCTATCGACTTGCCGCCGAGCTCCGAAACGGGAGATTTTATGTCTGCGTTTTCAACATCAAACACCTTTCTTACAAGCGAAAAGCCGTTTGAATGAACGCCGCTTGACGGAAGAGCTATGATAACATCGCCCTCGCACATCGACTTGTTGTCTATGATTTTGTCCTTGTCGACAACACCCGTGCAATAACCTGCAAGGTCGTATTCGTCAATCGGATAAAAGCCGGGCATCTCCGCAGTCTCGCCGCCTATGAGCGCCGCACCCGACTGAACGCAGCCGTCGCATACGCCCTTTACTATATCGGCAATCTTTTCGGGAACATTCTTTCCGCAAGCGATATAGTCAAGGAAGAAAAGCGGTTTTGCGCCGCAGCAGATAATATCGTTTACGCACATTGCAACGCAGTCAATGCCTACCGTATCGTGCTTATTCATAAGGAAAGCAAGCTTTAATTTTGTGCCTACGCCGTCCGTTCCGCTTACAAGCACGGGCTTTGTAATTCCCGTAAGGTCAAGCTCAAATAAGCCTCCGAAGCCGCCGACATCCGAGCAAACGCCCGCGGTCATTGTGGTGGCAATATGCTTTTTCATAAGCTCGACAGCCTTATAGCCTGCCGTAATATCAACGCCTGCCGCTGCATAAACATCAGATCTTGAATTGTTATTCATAAGTTTATTCCTTTCCGTTCCAACAGTATGTGCACAACTCGTCCGCATCAAGTCCTATTGCCTCGATTATACCCTCAAGGCTCTGGAATTCAAGCGAGGCGAGATGAAGCTTTTCACAGATATTCTTTCTTAAAGCCTTGCCTCTTTCGGTGTCTGCGTTTGAATATTCGTCTATATGCGCAAAGCCCTCTTCGCCCTCAAGCTCCATAATAACACGCCTTGCGATAAGCTCCATTTCGCTTGTCGCTCTTGAGAAGTTGAGGTATTTGCAGCCGTACATAATCGGCGGGCACGCAGAGCGCATATGTACCGATTTTGCGCCGCTCTCATAAAGGAAATCAACCGTCTCTTTAAGCTGAGTTCCCCTGACTATCGAATCGTCGACAAAGAGAAGATTTTTACCCTCAATAAGCTCTTTAACCGGTATCTGCTTCATCTTTGCTATCTTGTTTCGCTCCGACTGATTTGTCGGCATAAAGCTTCTTGACCAGGTGGGGGTGTATTTGATAAACGCCCTTGCAAACGGGATACCGCTCTCATTCGAGTAGCCGATTGCGTGAGGCGTGCCCGAATCGGGAACGCCGCCGACATAATCGACGCCCTCGCAAACGCCCGTTTTCATATCGGTCCTTGCCATAATTCTGCCGTTGTCATAGCGCATTTTTTCGACATTCACACCCTCGTATGTAGAGGTCGGATAGCCGTAATAGCTCCAGAGGAAAGCGCATATTTTTTTCTTTTTTTTCGGAGCTTTAAGCTGTGTAATGCCGTCCGCCGTAATTTCAACGATTTCGGCAGGTCCGAGCTCCTTTTCAAAGTCATATCCGAGCTTTTCATAAGCATAGCTTTCAAAGGAAACGGCATACCCGCTTTCGCTCTTGCCTATCTGTACGGGAAGCCTGCCCGTTTTATCCCTTGCTGCGATTATCGAACCCGTTTCTGTAAGCATAATTACCGTTGCCGTGCCGTCGATAACCTCCTGCGCAAACTCAATTCCGTCCTTGAAATTGTCTTTGAGACTTATAAGCGAAGCCACAAGCTCGTTTGAATTTACCTTGCCGCCGGTCATTGCGTCAAAATGACCGCAGTCGGTAATAAGATACTTGTCGATAAGCTCGTCCGCATTATTGATTATTCCGACCGTACAAATTGCAAATGTGCCGAGCTTTGAACGGATAAGCAGCGGCTGCGGGTCGGTGTCACTGATACAGCCTATAGCCGATGTGCCGTGCATTTCGTCAAAAATGCGCTCAAACTTTGTACGGAATGGAGCGTTTTCAATGTTATGTATTTTTCTCTGTAATCCGACTTCTTTGTCGTAAGCGGCAAGACCGCCTCTGCGTGTTCCGAGGTGAGAATGATAGTCAACACCGAAGAAAACGTCAAGCAGGCACTCTTCCGTTGATACTACGCCAAAAAATCCACCCATAGTTTATCCTCCGAGACTTATTCGCCGAATACTCTGTGCATCATTTCCTTATATGCGTCCTCAACGCCGCCCATATCTCTGCGGAAACGGTCCTTGTCGAGCTTTTCGTTTGTCTCTGCGTCCCAGAAGCGGCAGGTATCGGGAGAAATTTCGTCCGCAAGAACGATTGTGCCGTCAGCGGTCTTTCCGAACTCAAGCTTGAAGTCAACAAGCTTTACGCCGAGCCCCTTGAAATACTCCTTGAGAACATCGTTTACCTTGAACGCCATAGCCTTGATTGTCTCAATTTCCTCTCTTGTGGCAACGCCGAGAGCGATTGCGTGATAAGCGTTCATAAGCGGGTCGTGGAGGTCGTCGTTCTTATACGAAAACTCGATTGTCGGCTCTGCGAATACTATTCCCTCTTCAACGCCGAAGCGCTTTGCGAAAGAGCCTGCGGAAATGTTCCTGATGATAACCTCAAGCGGAACTATGGTAACCTTTTTAACAACCGTTTCGTTATCGTTGAGCTCCTCGACAAAATGAGTTTTTACGCCGTTTTTTTCAAGAATCTGCATAAGATAGTTTGACATACGGTTATTTATGGCGCCCTTGCCGACAATAGTGCCTTTTTTGAGTCCGTCAAGAGCTGTTGCGTCGTCTTTATATGAAACTATGACCTTTTCGGGGTCCTCCGTAGCGAAAACCTTTTTTGCTTTTCCCTCATAGAGCTGAACTGTTTTTTCCATTGTTAAAATCTCCTTAAATATATAATTTAATTATTTGCTCAATTCCTTACAGATTTTTTCGTCCTTTTCAAGGACCTTTTTCCTGTTTTCCTCTCTCATTGAAACAAGCTTTGCGTCAAGCTCGCTGTCGGAAAGGGCAAGTATCTGCGCCGCAAGCAGTGCCGCATTTGCTCCGCCGTTTATCGCTACGGTTGCAACTGGAATACCCGAGGGCATCTGCACGGTTGAAAGCAGTGCGTCCATACCGTCCAACGCCGCCGATTTGCAGGGAATACCGATAACCGGAAGCGTTGTGTTTGCGGCTATCGCTCCCGCAAGGTGAGCCGCCATACCTGCCGCCGCAACAATTACGCCGTAGCCGTCCGCCTTTGCCGATTTTGTAAAGGCAGCAGCCTCCTCGGGCGTGCGGTGAGCAGAGTAAACATGAACGGTGTAACCGATACCGAGCGTATCAAGCATATCCGTACACTTTTTGATAACCGGCAAATCGCTGTCGCTTCCCATAATAATTCCGACTTTTTTCATAGTGGTTTCCTCCTATTTCTAAAAACAAAAAGGACACACTTAACCCAATATACAGGTTAAATGTGCCCAGACGGTCGGCTTATAAAATAATAATATAATTCTTTGTTCCCCTGTGGTGCTCCACATAATCCGTCAGTCGCAAAGAACCGTATTTTTAACACGATAAAAGTATATCATATCAAAATATTATAGTCAATAATTTTGCCCCTTTTCGGCGGTGTTCACTTTCATAATATTATGCCAAAAATCGAGCCTCTTTTTGGCTATTTTACTATACAATTATAAAAGACAGTATCAGCACAGACGCACAGCAGCCGCAGGCAACGATAAAAAGGTTCTTGGTAAAAAACGCAAGCAACACACCGATAACAAGCGCCGCAATACCCGTCGCATAGCTTCCCGTGGCGGTGATTATCGCAGGGAAGGTCATAACGGTCAGCGTAACATAGGGAATATAGTAAAGGAACGACCTTATAAATTTATTTTTAATCGGTTTCCTCATTACGGTCATAGGCACTACCCTCAAAAGATAGCTTACCGCCGCCATAACGAAAATATAAATATATGTGTTTCCGCTCATTGCGCCGCCTCCCCTTCTTCGTCCTTAACGGGGAACAGAAGCGCCGCAGCAACGGATATTACAAGCGTCAGCACAATTACCCTTACACTCTCGCTCATATCCGAAATCACGGGTATTACCTTTGAGAGCCCGCTTATGACAAAGCTTGACAGCACCACTGCCGTAACAGCCTTATTTTTCCTGCACGGCGGGATCACAACAGCTAAAAACATCCCGTAAACGGCAACGCTCAAAGCGGTTGTTACAACCTCGGGCAAAATGTTGCCCACGATAATTCCGCACATTGTTCCGAGCGCCCACATCGGAAGTGCCACCGTAAATGCGCCGTACATATACGACGGTTTTATATATCCCGGGTACGCAACGGCAATTCCGAAAAGCTCGTCCGTTAAGTCAAAGCCTATTAAAAACCTGTGTATCAGCGGCGTATCCGGGGAAAACTTTTGGCTCATAGCACAGCTCATAAGTATGTATCTTGCGTTAGTGACAAGTATGATTATCGCTGCGGTAAAATAGGTTACGCCGTCCGAAATTGCGGAAACTCCGGCGACCTCGCCCGCCGAAGCGTTATTCAGCAGGCTTAAAAGAAAGCCCTGAAAGGCGTTCATTCCTATGCTCTTTGCGGTTATACCGATTGAAAAGGACACTGCAAAATAACCGAGTCCTATCGGAATGCCGTCTTTTAACCCGTTAAAAAACGGCTTTTTTATTACATGCTTTATATCTGACATCAACCACACCTCATATATATGTCTATTTTACTAAATATTTGCCTGCTTGTAAATCATAAAAAATACAATTTTATATACACTCTCCAAATATTGTGAACATTCTGTTAACAATATACAGACAATATTGACTAACAGTCATTTTGTGTTAAAATGTGGGTCGAAAAAGAAATTGACTGTCAGTCATTTTTTGCGGAGGCGATTTTTACGGATAAGATAACACAGAAAAAGAACGAAAAATACGCAAAAATTCTTGATACCGCCCTCGGTCTGTTTGAAAAAAAGGGAACTCATCTCGTTTCAATCGACGAAATCGTAAAGGGTGCCGGAATAGCAAAGGGTACATTTTACCTTTACTTCAAGGACAGATACGACCTTATAACCACAATAATTCTTGATAAGGCATCCAAATATATGTGTTCCCTTCCCGACACCTATAATCCGGAAAGCTTTGACGATGTGCCGTTCAATGTTCGCCATTATGTTGATTACCTTTCCGATTTCCTTAAAACGGACAAAACGCTTTGCCTGTTGATTGAAAAAAATATGAGCACCTGTGTAAATGCCGTTGCAGGAACGCAGGAGGGTCCCGTAAAGGGGCTTTACAACAAGATTTACTCCGAGCTTCTTCGGTGCGGCATTGCCGAGGAAGAGGTTGCCGCAAAGCTTTATCTTTATATCGAGCTTATCGTTTCGTCCTGCTGTAACGCAATACTCAGGGAAACGCCCTACACGCTTGACGAGCTCAAGCCTCATCTTTGTCAGATAATCGAATCAAGCATAAATAATATAATTAAGAGGTGATAGAATTGAAAAAGATTGCACTTTGGGAAGCAAAGCATCCTAAGACGGTCGTTTTGATTGCGGTTCTGCTTCTGATACCGTCGCTCATAGGATTTTTGTGCACCCGGGTAAATTACGACGTTATGTCGTATCTGCCCGACAATCTTGCGTCCGTACAAGGAGAAAAGGTTCTTGACGAGACGTTCAACAACGCAGGTATGTCAATATTGGTAATCGAAGATATGCCCTCAAAATACACCGCTGCGTTGAAGGATGAAATTTCAAAATTAGAGGGAGTAAGCGCCGTATTCTGGGTGGACGATCTGGCAGACATCAGCATTCCGTCGGATATTATTCCCGATGCGCTTAAAGACATCTTTTACAGCAAAACCGGAGAACAGACGATGATGCTTGTCCAGTACAATTCCTCGGGCTCATCGGACGAAACCCTTAAAACGATTAAACAGATAAAGAGTCTTATCAATGACAAAACCTTTATCAGCGGTCTTACGGCAATAGTCGAGGACACAAAGGAAATATGCGATACGCAGGCTCCGATATATGTTGCGGTCGCGGTTGTTCTCGCGCTTATTATTATGTCGTTGCTTATGGACTCCTGGATTCTTCCGTTCGTCGTGCTCGCAACGATAGGTATGGCTATTCTTTACAATATGGGCACAAACATATTCTTAGGCGAGATTTCGTTCATTACGCAGAGCATCGCTGCTATCCTTCAGCTTGGCGTTACCATTGACTACTCAATATTCCTTATTGACAGGTATCACGAAGAAAAGCTGCGTTACGCAACAAGGGAAGAAGCAATGGCAAATGCCGTTGTCAAATCGATAACAGCCCTGATGGGAAGTTCACTTACGACAATATTCGGCTTCCTTGCACTTTGCTTTATGAGACTGAAGCTTGGCTTCGATATCGGCTTCGTTATGGCAAAGGGCGTTGTGTTGGGAATACTCACGGTCGTCTTTGTGCTTCCGGCAATGCTCCTTCTGTTTGAGGAATACATTGAAAAATATAAGCATAAGAGCCTTATGCCCGAGTTCCCGAAGCTCAACAACTTCATTTTCAAAAACAGAAAGGTTCTTGCAATAATCTTTGTCGTTCTTTTAATTCCCGCTTACTTCGTACAGTCAAAGGCAACGCCTTACTACAGTATGGACAAAGCGCTCAACGAGACCTTCATCTCCGTTCAGGGTCTTGAAAAACTTAAAGCGGACTTTGATATGGCGACCACGCACTTTATAATCTTTGACGACTCGCTCCCATCCGGCGAAATAATACAGATGGAAAACGAAATTAAAAACCTTGACGGTATCGCCACCGTGCTTGCATACAACTCGATAATCGGTCCTGCAATACCCGACGACATCATACCCGACGACATACTGAGCATCTGTAAGGCGGACGGCTTACAGCTTATGATGGTCAACTCAAAATACGCAACCGCTACCGATGAGTTAAACGCCCAGGTTGACGAGCTCAACACAATTGTTCACAAGTACGACCCGAACGCTTATGTAACCGGCGAGGGTGCAATTTCCAAGGATCTGATTGAGGTTACGAATACAGACTTCACGGTAACAAGCATAATCTCGATTGCGGCGATATTCATTCTCATCGCGCTCACGCTTAAATCAATAAGCCTTCCGATACTTCTTGTACTCTCCATTGAACTCGCCATCTGGCTCAACATTGCAATAAGTGTTCTTCTCGGCAGCTCGATGTCCTTCGTAGACTCGACGGTTATCAACTGCGTACAGCTCGGCGCAACCGTTGACTATGCAATACTTCTTACAACAAGGTTCAGAGAGGAGCTTCGCCTCGGTCACTCAAAGCACGATTCAATTATCAATGCAGTAGCGGCGGCGGAAAAATCAATTCTTCAAAGTGCTTCCGTATTCTTTGCGGCAACATTCGGCGTATACTGTATCTGCGATATTGCAATTATCAAGGGTATCTGCGCACTGCTTGCAAGGGGCTCGGTAATCAGCGCATTCGTAATTATATTCCTGTTGACTCCATTGCTTTATATATGTGAAAAACCGATAAGCAAAACCACTCTTAACTGGCGTACTAAATCAAAAAAAGAACAACTTAAGGAGGCAGAGAACAATGTTTAACAGCAAAGCAAAAAAAGCAATAAGCGTCGGCTTGACAGTATCTCTTCTTGCCCTCTCCTTTGCGGGCTGCGGCAAGCAAAAGACAACAGGCAATGAAATTCTTGATGACGCACAGGGCACTCAGACCTACACCCAGCAGACCTATACAGCTCTTGCCGAAAATGTAAAAAAGCAGGAAACAGTATATATCAACCTTAACACCGACGGCACGGTTGAAAAAATAAATGTAACCGATTGGCTTCATACCGATACGCCTCAGACGGTTATCGAGGATGTAAGCTCGCTTGAAAACATCACGAACATAAAAACACTTACCCCCGCAGATATAAGAGATGACAAGCTCTATTGGGATATGGATACCACGGACCTCTATTACAGCGGCACAACCGATAAAGCTTCTCCGATTAACATCAGCATTCATTATTATCTTGACGATGTTGAAATGTCTGCCGATGAAATCGCAGGAAAGAGCGGTAATGTTAAAATTCAGATTGATACCTCAAGCGCACTTAAAAAGACAGTTACCATTCAAGGCAAAAATTACGACATCTACTGTCCGTTGCTTCTGGTCGGCGGTATGATTTTGCCGGAGGAGAATTTCTCAAACATCAATATTGTAAACGGCACGGCAATCAGCGACGGCTCAAAACAAATCGCTTTCTTCACCGGCATTCCGGGAGCTGATGAAAGCCTCGGCTTATCGGCGCTCAACCTTTCCCTGCTCAACTCAATAGCCGCTGAATCGTTCACAATAACGGCTACCGCAACAGACTTTGAGCTCGGAAACATTATGTTTTCGGCAGTTCCACTCTCGGCTGTCGGCTCAATCGGAACGGGAAGCCTCCCCGAAAGCGTTGACGACATAAAGGGCGTTCTCTCCGACTTCGAGGATGTTCAAAAGGCCCTCAACGGACTTGATGTCAACAAAATGATAAGCGTTCTTTACGGCGACTCAAACAAGTTTGAAGAGCTTATCGGTTCCGTAAACACCGCCGTGAAGCTCTATCAGGAAAATGAAAAGCTCTTGAAAACCGTCAGCACATATATGACAGACGAAAATCTGCAAAAGCTTGAAAAGCTTGCGAACGACCTCAATGCCACCGACCTTGACGCCATTTCGCAAACACTCAACGACCCTGCGGTTGCGGCTCTGTTAAAGGTTCTTCCTCAGCTTTCTTCAAGCCTTTCCGAGATATCGACTCTTGCAAACGACCTCAACGAGGTAATGCCTATTCTCCAGTCGCTCTCTAACGATATGGACGACCCCGAAATCAAGCAGTCGCTTGAAAATATGCCCGAAACCCTCAATGAGCTTCAGGGCGTGCTCAAAACGATAGAGGACAACAAGGAAATACTCGAAATGGTAAATGAGCTTTCAAGCGAGGATAAAGCCGCACAAATCGATGCGCTTATGAAAACCGTAAGCAAATACACCACTCTTGATACTCTATCGGAAGCCAATCAGCAGCTTCTTGCCGAAAAGATGAAGGAGTGGCTCACATACGGTAACGAATACGACATATTCACCGAAAAGACCGACCGTATGACCTCAAATGTAATCTTCACCTACAAGGTCAGCGCAATTTCGGCTCCCGTGCAGGAAACCGCACAGACCGCCGAAACAGCTGAAAAGGTCGGATTCTTCACAAGAGTTAAAAATCTTTTCGAATAATATCCCCACTGAAAAACGGAGCGATTTTAATTGAATTGCTCCGTTTTTCTTTTACGCTATTTTTATTTTTTCGCTTAACTTTTCAGCAAATATATGCTACAATGTATATACAAAATATAAAGGGAGTGTTGATATGAAAAACAATCTTATTATTACCCTCAGCCGTGAATACGGAAGCGGAGGACATAATATCGGCGAGCTTCTGGCGAAAGAGCTCAATGTCCCTTTTTATGATAAGAAAATCATAGACAAGGCGGCAGAGAAAACGGGTCTTACGGCAGAGTTCATCGCCGAGCACGAGCAGAGATACACAAGCTCGCTTATGTTTAACCTTGCTATGGGAAATTACTCAAGGACCGGCGAGCTTCCCCTGCACGACAAGATTGACATCGTTGAGAGCGATATTATAAGGGAATACGCCTCCCAAGGCTCCTGCGTAATCGTCGGAAGATGTGCTGATTATGTCCTTGAAAACGATTTTGACTGTCTGAATGTCTTTATTTATGCGGACGAGGTAACCAAAATCGAAAACATTGCCAAGAAGCATAATCTCGACTCTAAGAAAGCAGAAAAGACGGTTAAGGAGATAAACCGTTCACGCTCAAAGCATTACAATTACTTCTCCGGCAAGATATGGGGCGACAGGCGTAACTACGACCTTATGCTAAACTCGGCAACCTTCACCCCCGAGGAATGCGTCAAAATGATAATTTCCGCGGCTGAAAACATTAAATAACAGACAACATAATCATAACCACTAGTAAACTAGTGGTTTGCACAGGCCCTATAAGGGCCGCCTAC
>CAVFQD010000027.1:0-23283 GCA_963624605.1 Eshraghiella crossota
CTGTAATACCCAACCGGAAATTCACGGAAAAGCCGACTCCGCAAACTGATAAATCACAGGTAAAATTGATAATCCGCAGAAAGTGTGCTAAAATACTCTCTGCGGATTTTTTTATGACAGGTGATTATGTGTACCGTGATTTGACAAAGGGAAGTATATCAAAGGGGCTTATAGCCTTTGCCGTGCCGATGATAGCGGGCAATATACTTCAGCAATTTTATAATATAGCAGACACACTGATAGTCGGTCGAGCGCTCGGTACGGGTGCGCTGGCTTCGGTGGGAAGCGCCTATACCCTGATGACATTTCTGACTTCGGTTTTTCTCGGGCTTTCAATGGGCGCAGGCGCTCTGTTTTCCATTTACTACGGCAAGGACGACACGGAAAGACTGAAAAAATCGGTCGCTTTGTCCTTTGTTATGATTATGACGGTTACGGTTGTGATAAACGCCCTTGTCTATGCGTTTGTAAACCCGATTTTACGGTTTTTGCAAATTCCCGACGAGTTGTATTTCTCAATGCGGGAATATCTTATAATAATCTTTTGGGGACTTATCGCAACCTCGCTTTACAACTTCTTTGCCTGCCTTTTAAGGGCTGTTGGCAATTCTGTTACCCCTCTGCGGTTTCTCGGCGTGAGTACGGTTATGAACATAGTGCTCGATATTGTGTTTGTAATATATCTTGATTTCGGCATTGCGGGAGCTGCGGTGGCAACTGTTTTTTCACAATATGTTTCGGGGCTCGGTATAATGATATATTTTCTTAAAAAATGCAGTAGGTTCCGACCCCAAAAGAGGCATTTCAAATTTGACAGAGCTGTGTTTGTTGAAATCTGCGACCTCTCGGCGCTTACCTGTGCACAGCAGTCGGCAATGAACTTCGGAATACTGCTCATTCAGAGACTTGTTGACAGCTTCGGTGCGGTAACGATGGCGGCTTTTGCGGCAGCAGTCAAGATAGACACGCTTGCATATCTGCCTGTACAGGATTTCGGCAACGCCTTTTCGACCTTTGCGGCGCAAAACTACGGAGCGCAAAATTCCGAACGGTTAAAAAAGGGATTTCGTACCGCAACGGTGCTCTCTGCGGCATTTTCGGCGGTTATGTCGGCTGCGGTATGCATTTTCGCAAAGCCGCTTATGAACCTGTTTATAAGCTCGGAGGAAACCGAGGTAATAGCCTGCGGAGTGCGTTATCTTCGAATTGAGGGTGCGTTTTATGTCGGAATAGGCTGTCTGTTCCTGCTCTACGGCTTTTACCGTGCGCTCAAGCGACCGTCAATGTCGCTTATTCTTACGGTAATTTCGCTCGGTCTGCGTGTTGCGCTTGCGTATATCCTCGCCCCCGTCATAGGCGAAACGGGCATATGGCTTGCAATTCCGATAGGTTGGTTTGTCGCAGACCTTGTCGGGTACGGTTATTACTTTTGGAAAAAGAAAAAGCTGTTAAATTAAAGAAACAACCTCTGTCGCCGACAGAGGTTAACTTTTTATCCGAATACCTTTTTGTAAAGCTTTGCGATTGTACCTCGCAGCATTCTGTTGGATTTTTCCTTTGAGTTGAGCGGTGCGTCGGCATAGCAGACCGTCTTGCCGTCCGCCTTAACATTGAGAATTTCCGAAAGTCTCGGAACTATTTTTACGGCGTTGAGCGTAAACGCCTCGTTCTTTTCGCCGTTGCTGAGCTCCACGGTCTTTTCAAGCAAGCCCGTCTGAGCTATACAGGCGATTTTCGGCGTATATGGAGCGTCCGAGCCGTAAACCAGATTTTCCGTGCCGACATCAAGGAGCAAATCGTGAATTTGCTTGTTCACTGGGAAGCCTGCCAAATCAAAATAGACATGCCGCATATCGCCCTTAAAGTCAAGCGGGACGGGCTTTTCGAGATTCTCGCCGAACTGCATTGCAAAGCCTGACATTCGGTCGGACAGCACGCTTATAAATGCGCCTGCGTGCGGAAATACCCATTTGATGTTCGGGTATCTTCCGAAAACATCGTGAAGCACCATATTGGTAAAGGTTCTTGTCGTGTCAAACAAAAATTCCATTGCGGGTATCGGCAGCTCGTCGTTTACGCCCTTGTGAACAGCCGCAGGCTCAACGGGATGTACCGTAACGAGAGCGCCTATGCCGTCGAGGTATTCCATAAGCGGGTCGTATCGCTCATCGCCGAGATATACCCCCGCATAGTGCGTTGAAAGTCCGAAGCCGTAAGCGCCGAGCTCCTCTGTCGCAAACCGTGCCTCCCTGACAGCCGCCTGTGTGTACGGCAGCGGCAGTGAAGCGAGCAAGCCTATTCTGTCGGGGTGCTTCTTTGCAAACTCCGACCCCTCGAGATTGATTTTATGTACATAATCGATTTCGGTTTCTTCATCGGCTTTGGAAAGGTTCGGCGACGACACGCTGATAAGCGAAAACGCTACGCCCAATTTATCCATAAGCGCAAGATGACCCTTTTCACTCCACTCGGGAGTGGGAAAGCCGTCGGGCAGACTACCCTCGTATTTTTCAAGATATTCGTAATAGGACTTTGAAAGAAAGTGCGAATGAAAATCAACTTTTTTAGTGTAAATCATACTGTTCTCCCATCTTCGTTTTGCAAAGCAATAAACATTATATGACTTTTTTGACTTTTGTTCAACAATTTTTTCCTTTTTTCAGAAGTACAGGCAATCAAAATTGACCGGTTATTCTGTTTCCGTATTACTTGTTCCTCCTGTACCCCGCTTCGTCAACATATTCGGGGTGGTCGTTTATATATTTGTCACGGCTGCCGCAAATTGTATAATCGCATTTTGTGCCGTTTGAACAGGTCGTTTTCCTCACAAGTCGTGCGCCGATACATTCCATAGCGGCAAAATCGACATTGCAAAGCGCAGGCATAACCTCCGAAAGGTTGTGCTGTTTTGCAAACTCGGCAACGGGACATTCCGTAAACTCATAATATATGGGCTTATTCTTATCATACGGCACGACATTCATTTTGTAGTCGTTCCACTTGTCGCATTGCTTTTTTGCGTTGCAAAAGGACAGATACATAAGCCTTTTGAAAACGAATTTGTTGCAATCGACAAATTTCAGCTTCCTGAAAGTCGGCAAAATCAAGTTGCCCTCCATCTCTTCAATCTCCGCAAGGCTTGTTTTGTCCTTGCAGACGGTATAGTAAGACATCAGCGCGATACAGTCATATGTGCCGGCTTTTCCGTTATGGAAATTTTTGCTTCCGCCGAGGTCGGTACGCCAGTCGGAAAGATAATCGACAAATTGCAGCTGGACCCTTTCCCATACGCCTTCACGCTCGTTTTCGGGATAGTGCAGAGCGATTTTTGAGAGTATCTGCCGCTTACACTCCTGTGTGTAAATCACATGGCAGCTGCGGTCAAATTTAAGCTCGCTGTCTTGCATTGTTTTTCACCTCTTAATACATTCAACATATGTCAACGGGAACGAAGCTTTGAGCACCTCGTATTTTCGCACCGTCCAGCCGTTGTTTCCCAAAAAATCGAGATATTGCCTGCACGACCATTTACTGTGGAGCGGGAACCCGACGGCTTTCATAAAAAACGCCTTTATCTTGCCCTTTACGGAGTTTTCCGCATGGGTAAAGGTCGGAGCGATAAGCACACCGTTGGGCTTTAACACACGGCTTATCTCCGCAAGAGCCTTTTCGGGAGACGGAACTATGTGCAGGGCGTTTGAAACGATAACTGCGTCAAATGTGCCGTCCGCATACGGCAGAGAAAACATATCGCACACCGAAAATGTAACATTTTTGCCCGAAAAATTCTTTTTCGCCTGCTCAATCATCTCCTCGGACATATCCGTTGCGACAAATGAACGGGCAAAATCGGCGGTGTTTTTGGCAACCGCTCCCGTACCCGCCGCAAGCTCTAAAACATTCTTTTCCCTGATTGCGGGACGGATAAGAGCGTACATTTTTTCATACGCCGAAAAATCCTTACGCATAAATCGGTCGTACAGGAACGCCGTCCTGTCCCAAAAGTTCTTTTTCACGGTGTTGCTCGCCTCCGTCTCAAGTTAGCGTTTGCTAACCTAAAATCTTTTGAAAAGCCGTCCTGCGACAGCTCCTCGTTTATCAAATTTATTTTAGTATATAAATCAATGTATCATCTGTTGAGCCACGCAAATCTTTTCAAATCCTTTTGCAGTGCTTCAACGGTCTGATAGCGTTTGGGTATATTTATTTCCGTACATTTCTGCACTACCCTGCCGAGATGCCCTTTCGGTATTCTGACAGACGGATGCTCGCCTATCAAAAGCTCGTTGAGCATAACTCCGAGAGCGTATATGTCGGTTGCGGGAAGTGATTGGAAAATTCCGTACTGCTCGGGTGCGGCATAGCCCACCGTACCGAGGTTCTGCGTGTCGTTGTCCTTTTCCTCCGACATAAGCCTTGACGACTGCAAATCGATAAGCACTGCGTTGCCGTCCTTGTCCACCATAACATTCAGCGGCTTTATATCCCTGTGGATTATCTTCCGTGAATGAAGATACTTCAGCGCCTCGCACACATCAAGGCAATACTTTACGGCACTTTTGCTTGAAATCGCCTCGTTTGAAATAATTTGCGCCAAGGTTTTGCCGTCAATAAATTCCTCAAGCACAAGCATTTCGTTTTCGCCGTGACAGATGTCGTAAATCATAGGCAGATTTGGATGTTTTTTGCCCATAAGCCTTTTGAAGACACCGTCGTTGTGCTCGGGCATTTCAATAAGCAAAAGCATATTGCCTCTGTCGGAATGCCTGTATGCCGTAACCGTATTCCGCTTCGTTTTACGCAAAACGCTCACCTTTTCATATCGGCTGTCAAGAGTTTGCTTTATATAATCCTCTTTTATGCTCATTTCAGTGCTTCCAATTTATTTTCCGCAAGCAAATCATCAAGCTGCCAGACGGAAAAGCTCTTATTGACGGCATATATCATTGCACTGTCTCGCTTATCCTTTGCATAAAGCGGAGCCCAATTATATAATTTCATTAGCTTCTGACATTCCTCAAGTCCGAGTTTCATCGCAAGAACAAGTCGGACTATCTTATCCCTTGACGGGCACTTTTTACCCCTTAATATATCATAAAAATATGTATAGCCGATATCCGATTTATTGATTATATCCGATTTTGAAAGCTCGCTTTTTTCGATAAGTCCGAGCCATCTGTCGTTAACATCCTTTTTAACAAAGGAATTTTCCGCCTTGTTTATAAATTCGGAAAATTCCGTTTCCTTATCGGAGAGCTGATTCAAAAGCTCTTCGGTATTTTCCTGCTTATTTTCTTCCGAAATTTCCATTGTACGCTTCCCCTTAATAATAGCTTACTGTTATCCCTTTGAAATCCGAGCTGACGCTTATTTTTCTCGAATCTTCGCAGTCCTTCAGATAGACGACGGATATCGCCGTACCCTGCCGCCAATTTGAAGATACTCTTGCGCCTTCGGGGAAATAAACGGTTTTTATATAGGAATTTGAGCAGAAAGAATTCTCGTCAAATTTAAGCTTGTTTCCCGACGGAAATGTATAACTTTCCTGTGCTTTACCAGCAGGATATATTACCTTGCACATAGGCTCGTTATTATATCCGTACGAATCGGAAACGCTTATTTTGTTCATATAAAGCACACCGTCGACGCAGAAATATTTTTTGCTCTCGTTTTGCGGCGATATACTTATGCTTTTAAGCTTGGTACACTTATTGAAGTTATATTCGGAGCATTCAAAATCCGTTCCGTACTTATTTCCGCCGATAAAACTGACTATATACGGATTGTTCTGTATTGCTTCGGGAGCCAAGCCGATACAGTCATCGGGCAAGGTAAACGAAGAAGCATCCTTACCGCACGGATAAAACAGCAAATATACCGCACTGCCGCGCAGAGCGTAAACCGCTCCGTCCTGTGAATAGCAATATCCGCTGCTCACAGTTTTACTCTTAAAGCTTACGCTTTTAAGAGACGGACAGCCGCTGAAAATGTGCGAGAAATATGCCGCGCTGATTATGCTTGTGTATGTTGCCGTTTTACTCGGAAATACAATTTCGGTTAAATTCGGCAAATTACTGAACTTTGCATTCGGGGTACCGGAGCCCTCCTGAAGAGTGAGAGCGGACTGCGAGTCCTCAAAAACAATTTTCTTTATGCTTGCGTTGTCGGAAAAAGCATTGTCGCCTATGTATCCGACATCGTTTCCGTCATGCTGTGCGGGAACGGTTACGGTTGAAGCGTTGCCCGTATATTTTACTATTCTTGCCTTTCCTTTATATACATCCCATTGGAAATCGCTGTCTTTTGTCAGAGAATTTTCTTCGGCATTGATTGCAGACGCAGACGCATTATTCTTGCCGGTGTTTGCCGTGCTTTTGCCCTTTGAGCTTTCCTCCGCTTGAGAACCGCCGACTTGAGAGTGAACAGACTCGCCCTGCTCCTGCTCGGCTTCGGATTTGCCCTGCGTATTATTTTCGCTCTTATTCTCGATTTTGTCGATTATTTTTGCGAACAGTCCCTTTTCCTCAGGCTGTACGGCTATCGTAACCGTTTCATAAATTCCCTCTCCGTTTTCGTCCGTAACAGGCTCACCCGATTCATCGGTAACGGGAACAAGTGTGGTTTCGACCGCTGCGTACGCATTGATTTGGGGTTTGTCGGAAAATGCAGCGGCAACCGCAAAAATTACAAGCGTTGCAACAACGGCGCCGGCTCTAACGACAATCATATTGTATTTCTTGGCGTTTTCCGGTTTCTTTTTCCCTTTTGAAGGCTTTACTGTCTTTTCCTTATGAACAGGGATTGCCGAAGCCTCCTGCGCCTCATTTCCGATACACGAAAAGCACTTTAAGCAAAACACGCTTTCCTCGGGCAGCTCTGCGCCGCACTTAGGACAATGCTTTGACATATTTTCACCCCCAAAATTATTATAATTTTACATTAAATCACGAAAATAGTCAATATATCTTATTATTGTTGTGTAAATATATGTTATACTTTAATGACTTTCCCATTGACAAAAGCCCTGCCGATGCGTGTTTTGCACCGTCAGGGCTGTGTTTTTGCTATAAAATCTGCAACGCCTTATAATTTATTTTGTCTGCTCGTCAACGAACGGAATAAGGTGATTGTCCAGCAAATCCTTTGCCATATCCCTTTTTTCCTTGCTCCATCTGTCTGATTTCAGCATTGACATTATGCTTCTGAACCAAGCAAGAGGATAAAGCCACTTTAAGCTGTCGTCCTTTTTAGCAGCCTCTTCAAACGGCTCGCCGAAATATTTCAGCATAAACTTATTGAAGATTTCCGTTACCTGCTCGCTCGACATTTTATAGAACGAGTTAAATTCGCCCGGCGCCGTATTTGCGTATTCCATTGAGAAAACAATTCTCGAGATATCAAACAGAGGTGTTCCGTGACCGAGCTCGCCCATATCGATAAGCAGACATTCGTTGTTTTCAACCATTATGTTGTTGAGGTTCAAATCGCCGTGGATGCAGTGGTTTCCGTTTGGAACCATATCCAAAAATTTACAGAGATATTCTCTTTCACGGTCGGAAATTGTTGTAAGATTATCTATATCGGCATAATTGGAAGTTTTGAAATCGCGTATTTCGGGATCGTCGGTTACGATTGAGCCGACCTTTTTGCAGGTATCGACATACATATCGACATATTTGTCAACATTAGCGTAATCCTCTCTGACAAGCTCACCGAGGGTTTTTGACTTTATAAGCTCGTACATAACGCCCGTTCTGCCGTCGCACTCGACAATATCATACGAAATAGCAGTCGGAACGCCCATAACAAAGGCTTTTTTTGCAAACGCCTTTTCCGCTTCAATTTCCGCATTTCCCACTTGCGGATAATACAGCTTAACAATAGTTTCGTCGTCCAAGCGGTAGCATTCGCCGCAGGCTCCGGCTCCGATAATATCACAGCCTTCAACGCTTATCTGACGCATACTTCCCTCGACATCCATTATCTCGGAAAAGCCGGTAACATCAAATACGCTTTTGACATCGTTGTTAACTCCGACTACCTTAAAGGGCTTGCCCGCACATCTCTTCTTTGCGCCGAGAATTACACGAAGTCCCGCAGATGAAATAAACTCAAGCTCGCTTGCGTCAATGATAATTCCCGCAGTATCGCCGGGCTTGTCGGCAATAGCTTCTTCAAAGCTGCCTGCGTTTGCCGATGTAATGCTGCCGGATACATACACATAGGTAAGATTGTCTCTGATTTCGATTTTTGTGCTCATAAAAATATCTCCTGTTTTCAAAAAATTTCTGTTACAAGTTGTTTAAGCTCCTGATACATCGGCAAATCCTCCAACGATTTCAATGCGTCGACAAGCTCCGTATAAAGCCATTTTTGCTTATCCTTGCCGCATCTGAATATTGACCAGACGGCGTCGCCGTTTTTTTCGATTGAGCTTTTTATATCCTTTGCGTTGGAAAGCTTATCCGCGCAGACGAGCATTTTGACATCACGGTTATCGGTAGCTCTCAAAAATTCAATCGTCGCCTTTTTCCGTTCGTCCCATGACAATTTTTTGTCCTCGGTATCGCTCAAAACCAAATTTGCGATGTTCTCGCCGAATTCCTCGCGAAGCTCATCGTACGACACGGTCGTATCCTCGATGGTGTCATGCAGCAGCCCGGCGCTGATAAGGTCGTCGTCCGCACCGTTTTCGGCAAGCTCTATGGCAACCGAAACGGGATGATATATATACGGCTTATCATCCTTCCTTTTTTGGTTCTTATGCGCCTCTATCGCATAAACCAGAGCCTTATTATACAAAGTATCAACTCCGTTCTACTTCAAATCAACAGTGATTTTCAGGTTGTTTTCGTTGTTCTCATATTTATAATCGATAGATGTAGACATCTTTTTCACCATAAATATGCCGAGTCCGCCGATTACCCGTTCCTCTGCGGAAAGCTCCGTATCGGGCTCCTCGGTCTTTGTCGGGTCGTAGGGCTTTCCGTTATCGGAAAATGTCAGCATAAGCTGTTCGTTCTGAAGAGAATAGCTTACCTTGAGCCTTGTTGCGCAGCTGTAGTTGACTATGTTTGAATAAATCTCGTCAATTATAACGCTGACCTTATTGAGAACGCTCTTGGAAACATTGATTTCCTCGAGTATTTTATAAATATATTCGTTGACCCGTCTGAGCGAATCCAAATCGGGATAAACGGTTATGCTGTTCGAGCTTTTCATATAATTGAGTCTGAACGACAGCATTGTCAGGTCATCGCTCTGTTCCGCATCCTTTGCAAACAAGCTGACATCCTTTTCAATCTGCTTGCATATAACCGCAGGGGACTCCCCGTTAAGATTTTGCATGCTTTTAAGCAAACGGTTCTCTCCGAAGAGCTTACCGTTGACATCGTTAGCCTCCGTAACTCCGTCGGTGTACAAATATATTTCGTCTCCGGGATTGAGCCACAGCTCATTCTTCTGATAAACGGTGGAATCCATTCCGGCAAGTATGAAATTCGGCTTTGTTTTCATATATTCAAATTTGCCGTTTTTCCTGCACACAAGCGGAGGATTATGACCTGCGTTTGCGAAAGCCAAATGTCCCGTTTCAAGGTTGAGAACGCCCATCCACGCAGTAACGAACATACCTGCGTCGTTGCTTCTGCAAAGCTTTGCGTTAGTTTCGTTAAATACGGTATCAACGGGCTTTCCGCTTTCCGCAAGGCTCTTGATAAGCGTTTTGCTTGCCATCATAAACATTGCCGCCGGAATACCCTTACCCGATACATCCGCAATTAAGAACGCAAAATGCTTGGTATCGGTAAAATAGAAATCATAGAAGTCGCCGCCGACCTCCTTTGCGGTATTCATAAGAGCATACACATCAAAATCGTCACGCTTCGGGAATGGCGGGAAAATAAACGGAACGGCTGATTTCTGAATCTGCCTTGAGAGCTTAAGCTCCTGCTCAATACGGTTTTCCGCGTCGGAGATATAATCCTTGAGCGTGTCCACCGTCGAGTTTATGTCATCGGAAAGATTGGAAAATTCATAGCTGCTTCTCACATCGAGCTTTGTATCCAGATCGCCCTGAACGATTTTGTTGAGTCCCTCATTTATGTTCTCGATTTTTTCTATGAATTTTATTCTTATAATCTGATACACAAGACAGAAAACCGTAATGTATATCAGGCTTTCCATAAACAGTATCATATAAAGCGTAACATTTCTCGAAAGATCCGCCTCGTCGGACGGCATATATGCAAAAGTGCTGTAATCGCCCGCACAGCGGTATTCGCAGTACATCTTTTCGCCGTTGAAGGTCGTTTGATACATCTTGTTTTCATCAAAGTCATTATTGCGAAGGATGTTCACGCATTCATTATAATCTTCTATTTCATCGTTGTTGCTTGCAAAGACGAACTCTCCGTTACCGTCGCAAACAATGATTCCGCCCGATTGACCTATTCGCCAATGACTTAATCTGTCGGTTATGCCCTGAGTTTCAATTTCATTTACGGCGTCCGACAGATTACTTGCCAAAAGCGATTGAGCTTCGGTTTTGGTAATTGTCGTATTGATCACATAAGTTATATAACCGGTGATAATAAACAGTATCAAAACGCAAACAAACAGTGCGTCAAGGAAGCTGCTTACAATTTTTCTCGGCTTTTCAAACTTGAAGCTGATTTTTCCCGTTAAAGCTACCGCAAGTCCCGTTGCAATTGAGGTGCAGAGTACCATCGGCACCGTACATCTTTGAACAAATGCAAATGCGGCGCTTATATTCTTCATATTTGTCAGCAGAACAAGAAGCATATGAAGAATTTCCGTACCGTAGGCTATCGAAATCGCAAAACCGGCGGACGGTCTTTTGTTGTTAAACATAATTTTGCGGAGATTTGCGGCTGTAAAACCGGCAATGACCGTCGCAAGCGAGCAGGCAAGCCTTGTAACCTCTCCGCCGCCCCAATATACGCTGAACCATCTTTCGACGCCGCCGATAAGACCTGCGATTATACCGGCAGGTCCGCCGAAAGCGAAGCCGGCAACAAGCGGAGCCGCATCACGAACATTTATTACCGCGCCGCCGATGTCAACACCGAATTCCGTACAGCATACGGCATACAAGCCGAACACAATACCGATTATAATCTGTTTTGCCGAATACGGCATACTTTTAATTTTACTGCTTTTTCCCAGCAATAAAAACAATGCGGTCAATATTGCGGGTAAAACCGTGGCTATTGTCAAATTCAGCACGGAATTTCAACTCCTTCATTCAAAAAATTCAGACAACGCTCCTTATAATCCGGTGCTTCGTCATACACCGCATGACCGAAGCTGTTGTCATAAATGTATTTCTTACATCCGAGCGCACGGGCAATTTCATTTGATGCCTGCGCCGTTGCAACACAGTCGCCCTCGCTGCCGATAACAAAGGTCGGGCACTTAACACGGGAAAGCTCGCCGCTGCAATCGTATTCCCTGCAAGCCTTAGCCAAAATGAGAAATCTGCGGTATTCACCGTCCGTAATTCCAAGTTCGGACGAGATAAGCGTTTTGCCGTAAGCACTCAATGTGTTTTCCGAATAGACCTTTTCGACAAAGCTTGAAACAAGCTCATATTCCTTTTTCTTCTCCGCAAGGTCAATCCATTCGTCAAGAACCTCGGCAAAGGTTTCATTAGGACTTGCAAGAGTTGAGGCAAGAATCATTTTGTTCACGACATCAGGATGATCAATCGCAAGATACAACGCAATCATACCGCCCTGCGAGGCTCCGAATATATCTGCGCTTTCTATCCCCAGCTCCTTCATTTTCCGAGCGGTGTCGTCAGCCATATTTTTTATTGTATAACCGTCGTATATGTTTTTTGCCCTGTCAAAGACATACACGGTATATTTATCGGAAAAGCAGGCGTAGGCTTTCTCAACGGCGTCCGCATACCGCATAATGCTGTGTATTGACAGCCCGGGAAGAATTACGAAGCTCTCTTTTCCGTTGCCGAATTTGATATAATCCATTCTTGAATCCCTAACCAAATAAATTGTCAAACCCTTGTTCAATCAAGGGAAATCCGTCATTTGGTAGTATAGCATATGTATAAAAGGATTTCAACTTGTATAATTGAAATTTTCTTTGCTTATTTAAGAAAAAACTGTTGTATCTGTTGCGCTGCGGTGCTAAAATAATTAGAAAAGTATTGCAAGGAGGATTTTTATGAATAAAAAGAAAAGTATTTTTATTCAATTATGCTGCATAATTATGCTTGCGGCATTATTCCTGAACATACCCTGTTTTGCTGAGGAAGCAACAGCTTCGACAGAAACGGTTACCTCATCCGAAGCGGAAGAGGAGGTCTGGGCTGCTCTTGCCGGAAAAACAGCAGGCGTAATGACAGGAACACCGCAGGATAAAATAATTTGGTCAAAGGTGCCCGACGCAAATATTCAGTACTTTAACAGTATCACCGACGTTGCGTTGGCGTTGGAAACAAAAAAGGTTGATTTTGCGGCTCTTCCCACAGTCAGCTATTACACCCTTGTTCAGCAATACAAGGGCTTCGGATATCTTGACGCCGCTTTTGCCGTTTACGATATCGGTACGGTCTTTGCAAAGTCCGGAAAAAACGACTCCGTCCGTGAAGAGCTTAACGAATACATCGCAAAGCTCAAGGCTTCGGGAGAGCTTCAAGAAAAGCAGGATTATTGGCTCACGCCCAAGGACTGGGAGCCTGTCGACATCCCGACGAGCGGAGAAAACGGCGTGCTGACATTGGGCACGACCTCCACCTTGAAGCCGTTTTCGTTTAAGCTTAACGGCAAGCCGGTAGGATATGAAATTGATATAATAGCAGGATTTTGTAAGGAATACGGCTACGGTCTTAAAATCGAGGATGTTGATTTTGCCGGAATTTTAAGCGGAATCACAAGCGGACAGTACGACCTTGCCGCATGCCAGATTTCGTGGACTCCCGAGCGCGGAGCAAGCGTAGACTTTTCGGATTTTTACTACACGCAAAAATTCGTTCCCATTGTCAATGCAGACGACTTCACGCTTTCCTCTCTTGTTACTGCCGATGACTCCTCTTCACAGGATGAAAGCGGCTCGCAAAGCGGAATAGTAAGAAGCATTCAGCGTACCCTTGTTGACGAGGACAGGTGGAAATCCGTTCTCGACGGCTTGGCTGTAACGCTTATCATTACCGTTTTCGGATTTATGCTTGCGAACATTTTCGGCGCGGCATTTTGCGCTATGTCAATATCGAAATCCAAATTTCTCAACGGTGTTTCCGAGGTTTATTCAAAATTGATGCAGGGTCTTCCCGTAGTTGTTATTCTGATGATTTTGTACTATGTAATTTTCGGAAAGACCAAGGTTTCCAACATAGTTGTTGCGATACTCGGCTTCGGCTTGATATTCGGAGCATATATGGCGCAGCTGTTCAAGGGCGGTATTCAGAGCATTGACAAGGGTCAATGGGAAGCCGCTTTGACAACCGGATTAACCAAAAAGCAAACATTTTTCGGAATTATTCTTCCGCAGGCAATACGCACCATGCTGCCGGGATATTTCAGCAATTTAATCAGCCTGATGAAGGGAACGGCAGTTGTGGGATATATAGCTATAAACGACCTGACGAAGGTCGGAGACATCATACGAAGCAATACATACGAGGCGATTGTTCCGCTTTTAACCATAGCTGTCATTTATTTTGTAATCGCTTGTATTTTACTTTCCGTTATGAATGCAATCCGCAAAAAGCTTATGCCTAAGCGCAGATCCGTAATGACGGGAGCGGAAAATCAGCAGGGAGGTGCCGAGAAATGATTACCATTGAGCATTTGAGAAAAGAATACGAAAACGCCACGCCGCTCAAGGATGTCAGCGTAACCGTCAACAAGGGCGAGGTTATATCAATCATCGGTCCTTCGGGAACCGGCAAATCAACCTTTTTGCGCTGTATTAACCGCCTGGAGGAGCCCACCTCGGGCACCGTTCTGATTGACGGCGAGGACATAGGCTCCAAGGACTGTCAGCTGAATAAATTAAGACAAAAGATGGGAATGGTGTTCCAAAGCTTCAACCTTTACAATCATATGAATGTGGTTGAAAACATTATGTATGCGCCGATGAAGGTTTTGGGTCTGTCAAAGCAGGAAGCGTATGAACGGGCAATGAAGCTTTTAAGGACGATGGGCTTAGCTGAAAAAGAGCTGAACTACCCCGATGAGCTTTCCGGCGGACAGAAGCAGCGTGTAGCCATAGCAAGAACCTTGGCTATGGACCCCGAAATCATACTTTTCGACGAGCCCACCTCGGCGCTCGACCCCACAATGGTCGCTGAAGTGCTTTCGGTAATAAAAAGGCTTGCGCAGGAAGGTATGACAATGCTGATTGTTACCCACGAAATGTGGCTTGCAAAAACCGTTTCGACAAGAATTTTTTATATGGATCAGGGTACAATTTACGAGGACGGAACTCCGGAGCAGATATTCAACAACCCTCAAAAGGAGCTTACACGCCGTTTTATAAACGGACTTGACGGCATTCACAAGACCTTTGTACGCAACAAGTTCGATTATCTCGGTATGATAAGTGAAATCAACGCCTTTGCCCTTAAAAAGCTGCTTACTCCGAAGCTTGTTCTTCATATCGAGTCGATAATGGAGGAAATTTACACTCAGGCTATTTATCCTGTTATCGATGACGATACCGAATTGGATTTCAGCTTGGAATATTCGGAAAAGAAGGGCATCTGCGAAATACATTTCCGCTGGAAGGCTCCTCAGGTAAATCCTCTTTTGACCATGGATGAAATTTCCCTGAAATTGGCTGAGCACGCCTCAAAAGCCCTCACCTATCAATACAGTGAGGACGGGTACAACGAAATTACGGCTGTTTTGGAAAAATAACCGCTGCCGATAATTATTGACACTTTCACGGGGTTTGTCCCTTATCGGGGCAAGCCTCTTTTTTTATTGCGTTTATGCGTAGCTATGTGTTACAATTAAAGCATATTGATAACAACAGGTGAACGATATGAAAACAATTTTCAAAAACTGTACTTTACTTGACGGAACAAAGGATATGGTTGCGCGGGAAAATGTTGATGTTGCAATCGAAAACGATAAAATTGTCGAAATCGGCAAAATCGAGCCGAGCGGCACGGACAGAGTGATTGATTTGAACGGAAAATACCTTATGCCGGGTCTTATCAACCTCCATGTTCATCTCCCCGCAGGCGGAAAGCCGCAGAAAAAGCCGCTTAAAGCGGACTTCCTTTCAAAGCTTGCGCTCTCCTCGGCGGTTATGAGAAAATTCACGCTCAATTTGTGCCACGGCTACGCAATGCAGGGTCTTATGTCGGGCGTTACGACAATAAGAACGGTCGGCGGACTTGACGACATCGACTCAAAGCTCCGCGACAAAATTAACGCAGGTCAGCTTGACGGTCCCCGTATTCTCGCCTCAAACTTTGCCATAGGCGTGCCGAACGGTCATATGGTCGGCTCCGTCGCAAGGGCGGCAAGCACCGTACAGGACGCAGTGAAAATGGTTGACGAGCTTATTGAAAAGAAGTCGGACCTTGTAAAGCTTATGATTACGGGCGGCGTTATGGACGCCAAGGTTAAGGGCGAGCCCGGAGTGCTTATGATGCAGGCGGATATGATTAAGGCGTGCTGCGACAGGGCGCACGAGCACGGCTTAAAGGTTGCCGCTCATGTTCAGAGCCCCGAGGGCGTAAGAACGGCTGTAAGCAACGGCGTTGACTCCATCGAACACGGCTCAACGCTTACACAGGCTGAAATCGATACCTTCAAGGCGCACGACGCAGTTTTGGTGTGTACGCTTTCCCCCGCCCTGCCAATGGCTAAATTCGAGCGCGAAACACTCGGAATTACCGAGGTCGTTCAGTACAACTCAAATGTCGTTTTCAACAATATGATAAAGGGCGCAAAAACAGCTCTTGAAAACGGAATAAAGGTCGGTCTCGGCACCGATACGGGCTGTCCTTACACCACGCACTACAATATGTGGAGAGAACTGCATTACTTTGAAAAGAATGTCGGCGTAAGCCCCGAATTTGCGCTTTATACCGCAACGCTCAGAAACGCCGAAATTCTCGGGCTCTCGGATGTTACGGGAAGCATTGAAGAGGGCAAATGTGCCGATATACTCATTTCAAGCACAAATCCGCTTGACGATTTCAGAGCTCTTTCACAGCCCTATGCCGTTGTCGCAAGAGGTAAGGTGTTCTTAAATCCGCAAATTAAGAAATATCCGAAATGCGACGAGGAATTGGATAAGTATTACGATTGATAATTATATACACAAAGGGCAGCGGATACTGTTTTATCCGCTGCCCTTTTATGTATCTGAAATGTCAAATTGCGACAGCATTTATTTTACCCTGTCATCCTCGTTTTCGGAAGAAGAATGCGGTCTGTTTTGCCTTCGGGTATTTTGGTGTCGCAAAAGAGCGTTGCTTCCCTGACGGTGTTTTTGCCGAATTTTTCATTTATTGAAATTACCGCCTTTTCGATTTTTTCACGGCGCATATGCTTTTCTATATCGAAGAACATATCAAGCTGAACGGCAACGTCGTATCTGTACAGGTCGATAGCTCTGACGCTTACGGCTCTTACCGGCAGTCTGCGGTCATATCTCTCACAAAAAAGTGAAAATGCAAGGTCTGCTATCTCTCTTGCGTTCTGCGTTATGAAATCCGTCTTTTTCCGGAACTGCACGGTTTTCAGGGCGTTATTTTTGATGGAAATCTGCACTGCGCCCGCCGAAAGCCCGTGCCGCCGCAGCTCATACGATACCTCATGGGAGAGGCTTAAAATCACCCTGTATACCTCTTCATTTTCCTTAATGTCCGAAACAAGTGTAATTCCCCTGCCTATGCTCTTTATCTCGGGTCGGCTGAAAAAATCCGAGACCTCGGAGTGCTCGTAGCCGTTGGCGCACTGCCAGAGAGCTTCGCCGTTTTTTCCGAAAATGGACACAAGCGTATCGACCGATGTGTTTGCAATGTCGCCTATGGTATAAATTCCGTATTTTTGTAGCGTTTTGTATGTGCTCCTGCCGACCCACAGCATATCGCAGGCAGGCAAGCCCCATATTTTTCGCCTGAAATCGCTTTTTCTTATTACTGTTATGCCGTCTGGCTTTTTCATATCGCTACCGAGCTTTGCAAAGGTCTTATTAAACGACACACCGACGGAAAGGGTTATCCCGAGCTCTTTTTTCACCCGCTCCTTTATGCGGTAGGCAATCTCCATGTCGGAGCCGAAAAGCTTGTCGCTTGCGGTGACATCAAGCCAACATTCATCCATACCGAACGGCTCAATCATATCCGTGTAATCGTAATAAATCCGTCTTGCCGCTTTACCGTATTTTACATACTCGTCAAAATGAGGCTCGAGAACTATCAGCTCACGGCATTTGTTTTTCGCCTGCCAGACAACATCGCCCGTTTTTACGCCGAAGTGCTTGGCGCACTCGCTTTTTGCAAGCACTATGCCGTGTCTGTCCTCCGACCTGCCGCACACCGCAACGGGCTTTCCCTTTAATTCGGGATTTAGAGCTGTCTCCACCGAGGCATAGAAATTGTTCAAATCGCAATGCAAAATTGACCGTTCCGTAAAACCGTCCCCTTTTATAATCTCAGTGAGCATATTTTAACAGAACATTTGTTCGATGTCAAGGCATAAAATACGGCAATGTACATTTATCGGTACACTGCCTGTATTTTTTTGCTTTTTACAGCGATTATTTTATTGTTCCGTCGGAATTGAACAGCGGAAGGGGCTCAAGGAAGATAATGTCATCTCTGTCCGCAGCGTCTCCCTCTGCAAGGATAGCCATTTTGCCGACAACGTTTCCGCCCGCCTGCTCAACAAGGTTTTCGACCGCAGAAATCGAGCCGCCGGTTGAAATAACATCGTCAAGGATAAGTATTCTCTTGCCCTTCATCTTAGCGGCGTCCGCTCCGTCCATATAGAGCTTCTGCTCGCCCTCGGTTGTTATCGACTTGTCAACAGTCTCAAAAACGCCGTTCATATAAGCCTTTTTCTTTTTACGGACAAGGAAGTATTCGTTTCTTCCCGACTGTCTTGCCATTTCGTGGATAAGCGGAATAGCCTTTGCCTCGGGTGCGACCATATAATCGAACTCGGGAGCCCTTTTAAGCAGCTCGCTCGCACATGCGCAGGTAAGCTCTACATCGCCGAAAATGACAAATGCCGCAATTGTGAGATCGTCGCTGATTTTGCACAGGGGTAAATCTCTTTTTACTCCTGCAACGGTAATCGGATAAACCATATTATCACTCTTTCATTATGAATATATATAAATTAACCGCCGAGATACGCCTTCTTGACTTCCTCGCTCTGAAGAAGCTCCTCGCCGGTGCCGGAAAGCACTATTTTACCGTTTTCAAGGACATATGCCCTATCCGATATAGCAAGCGATTTACCTGCGTTCTGTTCAACGAGAAGAACGGTTGTGCCCTCCCTGTTGAGTTCCTTTATAATTGTGAAAACCTCGTCTACAAGCAACGGGGAAAGTCCCATTGACGGCTCGTCAAGCATAAGAAGCTTGGGACGGCTCATAAGTGCTCTTCCCATTGCGAGCATCTGCTGCTCGCCGCCCGAAAGAGTTCCGGCAATCTGCTTTTTGCGTTCCTTAAGCCTCGGAAAACGCTCGTATATTCTTTCAATGTCTTCCTTTGCCGCCTTTTTGTCCTTCCTGATATATGAACCCATAAGGAGATTTTGATAAACCGAAAGCTCCTGGAAAACGCGTCTGCCTTCGGGAACCTGCGACATACCGAGCGATACTATCTTGTGGCAGGGCATATGGGTCGTTTCCTTGCCGTCAAAGGTTACCGTTCCCGCCTTTGACGGGATAAGACCGATAACCGACTGCATCGTTGTGGTCTTGCCTGCGCCGTTTGCGCCGATAAGAGTTACTATCTCGCCCTCGTTTACCTCAAAGTCGATTCCTTTAAGAGCCTGAATTACGCCATAATACACTTCAAGACCTTTTACTTCAAGCAATGCCATAATTTAACCTCCTATATACGCCTTGATAACTTCGGGGTCGCTCAACGCCGTTTTGGTCTCGCCCTGTGCAAGGACGGTGCCGAAGTTAAGAACGGTTATTTCGTCGCAAAGACCCGAAACGAATTTCATATCGTGCTCAATAAGAAGTATCGTAAGGTCAAATTCATCGCGGATATATTTTACAATATCGACAAGCTCCTTAGTCTCGTTCGGGTTCATACCTGCGGCAGGCTCATCGAGAAGCAAAAGCTTCGGATTTGTAGCCAAGGCTCTTGCGATTTCAAGCTTTCTCTGCTTACCGTAAGGCAGGTTACAGGAGAGGTTGTTTCTCTCCTCAAGGAGTCCGAACATCTTGAGTATCTCCTTTGCCCTCTCTCTCATTCTGACCTCTGAGTCAAAATGGCCGGGCAGACGAAGCATACTTACAAACGGATTACACTTGAATTCCGGCTGATTGTGAAGTCCGACCATTACATTGCGGACAACACTCATATTGTTGAAAAGCCGGATATTCTGAAAGGTTCTTGCGATACCCTTGTGGTTTATCTGCTCCTGTGTCTTTCCCTTGAGCTCTTCTCCGTCAAGGAAGAAGGTACCCGTCGTCGGTTGATAAACGCCCGTAAGCATATTAAACACGGTCGTCTTACCTGCTCCGTTGGGTCCTACAAGACCGTAAAGCTGCTGCTTTTTTATTTCAATGTCAAGTCCCTGAACCGCTTTAAGTCCGCCGAAAGATATACCGAGATTTTCGGTTTTAAGCATAATATCTGACATATTATTTATCCTCCTTCGTCGGTTTGTCGGGGTCTCGTAGCTCTCCGTCCTGCGTTTTGACATCAACGGAAAGAATCTCGTCCATATTGATTTTTGATTCTATTCTGTTCCATGCGACATCATCATCGACAACTGTTGACTCTTTCTTCTTGAAGAGCTTCGCCGAAAACACCTTGAAATTGAATTTATCCTTAATAGGCTTGAGTGCGGGTGCGTTGTTGAAGATAATAACAACGATAAGGATAAGAGCATAAACCAAAAGTCTTACCGCCGCAAGATCGCCCGACAGGTTGTTCTGAAGCAGGAAATTGATATAGGTGATGAGCGTAGCAGCAATAATCGAGCCGCTTATCGAACCGATACCGCCGATAACTACCATAACAAGAATTTCGATTGAATAGTTGTAATCGAAAGCCGAATAGAGAATGGGCGTGTAGTAATGTCCGTAGATAACGCCCGCAACGCCTGCGAAGAACGCGGAAATCACGAATACAAAAAGCTTATAAAATGTAACATTGATGCCCATCGCCTTTGCCGCAATCTCATTATCACGGATAGCGGTAATTGCTCTGCCGTGCTTTGAACGGATAAGGTTCTGGATAAGAAAAAGAACGACAAGAACAAGTATAAACGCAGATATATAAAGCGTCGAGGACTGAATTTTGATTGTATCGGTTTTAAGACCCATCGCGCCGCCGAACACACTTAGGTTTTTGAAAATGTTTCTTACAATTTCACCGAAAGCCAGCGTTACAATAGCAAGGTAGTCACCTTTAAGCCTCAAGGCGGGCAAGCCGATTACAAAGCCGAAAACAGCCGCCAAAAGTCCGCCGACAACAAGTGAAATGAGGAAGCACACAAAGGTGTTGTCGATATAGTTGTGAATGAATATCGAAAAATACGAGCCGAGGTATGCTCCTACGCACATAAAGCCTGCATGTCCCAAGGAAAGCTCACCGAGGAAGCCTACCACAAGGTTAAGCGAAACGGCAAGGATAATGCTGTATGCGATTTTCGGAAGAAGATTTACCGCCGAACGGCTCAATGCGCCGGTCGAGCTTAAAATAACCATAAGCACGAGGAAAACCGCAACGCCGATATAGTTGAAGCAGTATTTAAGCTTGAAGGTTTTCTTTACATTTGAAGCAAATCCCATATTATACCTTCTCCCTTCTGCGTTTTCCGAGCAAGCCTACGGGCTTGACAAGCAAAATCAAGATAAGCAGGCAAAACTCGATAGCCGTGGTATACGCCTCGACTGTCGGATTGTTTTTGCATATCTGTTCAATCATTCCGAGCAGGATACCGCCGAGCATAGCGCCGGGAATAGAACCGATACCGCCGATAACCGCAGCAGTAAAGGCTTTAATGCCGGGCATTGCGCCCAGGGTCGGTGTAACAGACGGAATACGGATAACATAGAAAAGGCTTGCGAAAGCAGCCAATGCCGAACCGATTGCAAAGGTCAGCATAATTATCTTGTCAACATTAACGCCCATAAGACGAGCCGCACCGCTGTCCTCAGAGACTGCGACCATTGCTCTGCCCGTTTTTGTCTTCTTAATAAAGATTGTAAGACCTACCATAATTATTGCGCCGACAACGAGAGTCAAAATTGTACCCACGCTGATTTCAGAGCCGAGAATGTGCACGGTGCTGAAATTTGCAACGGTAAATGTTATTGATGTCGAGCCGAAAACCAACTGTGCAATGCCCTGAAGGAGGTTGCTGACGCCGATGGCGGTAATAAGAACCGCAAGGGGTGAAGCTCCTCTGAGGGGCTTATATGCAAATTTTTCAATAACAATACCGGTCAGTGTGCATACGACAATCGCAACCGCAACCGCAATAAACGGATTTGTATTGAGCGCCATTGTTGAATAGATAGCATAAGCGCCGACCATTATGACGTCGCCGTGTGCAAAGTTCAACATTTTGGCAATGCCGTAAACCATAGTATATCCGAGCGCAATAAGTGCGTAAACCGCACCCAGACTGAGCCCGTCCAACAATATACTCATATAATTCACATAGCCTTTCCGCTACAAGGTATATCACTTGCCCGAGTGTAGCCGTCAAGGGCATGATGCTTGCGGTAAATCCGCATATGAGCCGCTTTCGGCGGCTGTCCTGAAAATTGCCGAAGTCGGAGAAGATATAATAATCCTCTCCGACTTATCTTAAAATAGTCTTTGCTGTTCAGTCAAGAAACAATTATTTCTCTACGGTAACAATTGTAGGAGTCTTGTTGGGAGCACCGTCTGCACTCCATGTCATTGTGCCTGTTGTGCCTGTAAACTCCATACCGCCGGTAATGACAGCGGCAACCTTATCGCAAAGCTCAGAAGCCGAAATGTTAGCGTCTGTGATGTTTGCCTTGAGCATTGCGTTATAGATTACATATACAGCGTCGTAAGCGTCAGCCGCAAACTGGTCGGGAGTGGTGTTATATTTAGCCTTATATGCCGCAACGAACTTGGAAACGGTTTCATCAGTGCTGTTTACATCGAAGGGAGTGATGTACTTGATCTCGTTTGTTACGGTTGAATCAACCTGACCTGCTACACCGTCAAGACCGTCGCAACCGAAGATAAGTGCGTTTACGCCCTTAGCGGAACAAGCGCGTGCAACAAGACCTGCCTCTGTATAATAGAAGGGAGTGAAGATTACATCGCAATCCTTAAGTGCCTCAACCTGAGTTGAGAAATCCTTGTTGTTTTCCTTATCAAATGTCTTTGTTGTAAAGGAAACGCCGAGCTTCTCCATCTCAGCCTTGAACGCTTCGTAAATACCCGATGAATATGTGTCGGAGGTATCATAAATGCAACCGATGTTCTTCATCTTGTAATCATTTACAAGTGTATCCGCTGCAAGCACGCCCTGGTCGGGGTCGCCGAAGCAAACACGGAAAGCGTTCTTTCTGCCTTCGATAACGGAAGCCGCGGAAGCCGAAGGAGTGATGAAGAACAAATTGTCCTCAACAGCCTTTGCTGCGAAAGCTTCACAGGAGCCTGTTGTTGTGGCACCGATAGAAATCTGCATTCCTGCGTCCATAAGCTGGTCATAAGCAGTAGCTGTCTCGGCAGCTGTTGCCTTATCGTCCTTCATAATGAATTCAAGCTGAATTCCGTTCATACCGCCTGCCGCATTGATCTCATCAATAGCAAGCTGAGCGCCCTGCTGTACCGAAATACCGTATGAAGATGCGTCTCCGGTAAGAGGACCTGTTCCGCCGACAACGATTTTATCGCTTGTCTTTCCGGAATTGTCTGTGTTGCCGCCGCAAGCCGCAAAACAGGTAACGACTATTGCGAGTGCCAATACTACGCCGATTACTTTTTTGAAGTTTTTCATTTGTATCAACCTCTTTTTCCTGATAAAAATTTATTTTTCAGCATAACACTGCAAAATACGCTTAATCGGTGAGGAGTATCAATATTCCTCTTAT
>CAVFQD010000028.1:0-22973 GCA_963624605.1 Eshraghiella crossota
GACAAGCTTTGTATTATTCGGTTTTTCGCCGTATTTTTTTGCAAGCTTATTTGCGCTTATCATAACGCCTGCGACCGTTGTGCCCGCAAGTGCGGTTCCGAATAAATTTGCCCATTTACCTTTTCTCATATAACATCACCTTTCGGCTTTATAAAGTTTAATCATTTTCAAAAATCGGAATAAAGCTTCCTATATCGTAAAGTCTGCCGCTGTCAAGACTTAACAAATCAATTTTATAATTTCCGCAAAACGCTTTTATATCTTCATAGCTTTTGTGTTCCTTTGCATTTCCGAAAAAAGCAAGAACATTTTTTGAAATCTTTGAGCATGCGCCGCCGATAAACCCGTAATCGTATCCGTCGAGAGCCACACTCCCCTTTTCGACCTCTAAAACATCGTATTTTGCATTCTTGAGGGCAACGGCTATTGATTTATCGTCGGTTATAAAAGCACCGTCCGCAACGGGACATAACGAGCATTTGGTATATCCCTGCCGTGTATTGATAACATTTTTGCCTTTACACAGTTCTTTGATTTTATCGGACACAATGCCGTAATTACATATCAAATCGCTTTGGTTGCATACGCAGTTAAGCCTGCAATCCTCCGGATAAGCGTTTCCCAATGCTTCGTCAATAGGATAACATTTACAGCCGAGTTTTTCAAGTGTTGTTTTGAGCTTAGCCTGAGTTTGTGTGAGTAAGACCTCGCCGCTGCCGATGTAATTTACACATAAATCGGAGTGAAAACAGACTGGCTTCGGTACAGCCGTTTCCTCTTGTGTTACAAGTACATCGATACCTAGGCAGTTAAGCTCTGTTGTATATTTTTCAATTTCCTTGCCTGCAATGCCCAATGTTACATTGTTTTCGGGCAAATACGGCGTCTTAATAAACTTCATAATTTAATCCATTATGGCCTGAAAAGCCTGTCTTATATTACTGACGCCCACAACCTCGATGTTTTCCGTAAGCTTGTTGCGGATTTTTTCAAGATTATATTTCGGAATTACACATTTCCTAAAGCCTAATTTTGCCGCCTCTCTGATGCGCTGTTCACAGGAATTTACTGCTCTGATTTCGCCGCCGAGACCGATTTCCCCGAACGCCAGCAAGTCCTCCGGAACGGCATAGTCCTTTAAGCTTGAAACAATCGCAAGCGCAACGGACAAATCGGCGGCAGGCTCATCGATTTTAAGACCGCCGATTATATTTATATAGCAATCCATATTTCCGATAAAGTACCCTGCCCTCTTTTCTAGCACGGCGATAAGCATTGCCATACGGTTGTAATCTATACCCGTCGCCATTCTCCTCGGAGTGCCGAATCCCGTAGGCGTAACAAGGCTCTGAACCTCAGCCATAATAGGCCGTGTGCCCTCCATAACACAGGCTATACAGCTTCCCGAGGTGTTTTTCGGCTTGCCTGAAATCAGCATCATTGAGGGATTGCTGACTTCTGTAAGGCCTATATCCTGCATTTCAAACATACCTATTTCATTGGTGGAACCGAACCTGTTTTTAACAGCTCTTAAAATTCTGTACGAGAAATTTCTGTCGCCCTCAATATACAAAACGGCGTCAACGATATGCTCAAGCACCTTCGGTCCTGCGATATTACCGTCCTTGTTGACATGTCCGACAATAATCATGGGAATATTGAGCGTTTTTGCCGTCCTCATAAACATATTTGTGGTTTCTCGCACCTGGGTTATACTGCCGGTTGACGAGCTTAACTCTGCGATATTCATTGTCTGAATTGAATCAATCATAACAAGGTCGGGCTTTTCCGAAGCGATAACCTCGCATATGTACTGTGCGTCGGTTTCACACAAAACCGACAGGTTATCCGACTTTACATTGAGCCTTGTCGCTCTCAATTTTATCTGATGCGCCGATTCCTCACCGGAAACATAGAGAATTTTGAGTGCTTTTCCGAGGTGCTCGCAAATCTGCAAAAGCAAGGTTGATTTTCCTATACCCGGGTCGCCGCTCAAAAGCACGATTGAGCCCTTTACAAGTCCGCCGCCGAGCACACGGTTAAGCTCGTTAAGTCCGGTATCAAAGCGGTGCTCCGTATCCGCCTTTATTTCGTTTAAAGCATATACTCTGCTCCTGTTTCCCGAAAGGAAGGCGGAAGAGGCTTTGGGCGTTGAAGCGGCAGAGCGCACCTCCTCCTCGAGTGTGCTCCACTCCTTGCAGTTCGGGCACTGACCGAACCATTTTGAATATTCGTGTCCGCAAGCAGAGCAGACGTAGACAGACTTGACTTTTCCTGCCATAATCAACTTCCTTTGTTTACATAGTTAAGAATACCGTCGGCAACCGAAAACGCCATTTTGCGCTGATATTCTTCATTTTTAAGCAATTCCAAATCGCTGTAATTTGTTATAAATCCGCATTCGACCAAAACTGCGGGCTTTTTTGCGTAATAGAGCAGATAAACGCTTTTACCGCATTCTTTTATCTGCCGTTCGTTATTACTTTGAAGCAACGAGACAACACTTTGCTGAATTTCGCCTGCAAGCAGCTTGCTCTCCTGTGTGTTCGGCGAATAAAACACCTGCGTTCCCCAGTATTTTGAACTGTTATATGAGTTTTGATGTATGCTTATGAAAATGCAGTTATCGGTATTTTCCATAACGCTCATTCTGTTGTGAATATCGGAAACCTTGATTTCCCTGACCGTCTTTGCGCTTTCCGAATGAATTGAACGGTCGTCCTCTCTTATCATAACGGTGTTAAAGCCGTAGGACTTCAGTATTTCGTTAAGATACAAGGAAATTTGAAGGTTTATATCTTTTTCGGGAGTGCCGTCGGCGCCGATAGCTCCGCCGTCAATTCCGCCGTGACCCGCATCGATTATAAAGGTCGGCTTTGTGTCTGTTTCAGCCGCTCCCTGAACGTGCTTTCCGAATTCAACATTGAGAAACACAAATATCATAGCGGAAATAATCAGCACAAGCACGAAAAAAGAGAAAAATTTCCCGATAATTTTCAAAATATCATCTCCTATATTATATAACCCGAAGGTGCTTATTTCAAGATAAACCTACTTTAATATTTATGAAATAATATTCCGAAAATGCAAAGAGGCTGTAATAAATTACAGCCTCCGTAATATTGCTTAATTTCAGTCGATAGGATATGTCCAACCGAACTTATCTTCAATCTTGCCCCACTGAATACCTGTGAGCGTATCGTAAAGGTGCTGAGTAACCTCGCCGATTTTTCCGCCGTTTACGGTGTATTTCATATCCTTGTAGCAAAGCTCGCCTATCGGAGAAACGACAGCTGCGGTGCCTGTGCCCCAAGCCTCTTCAAGAGTGCCGTCCTCCATAGCCTTTGCAAGCTCATCAACGGAAATTCTTCTCTCAACTACCTTATAGCCCTCGCTTCTGAGAACCTCAAGGCAGGATTTTCTTGTGATACCGGGAAGAATTGAGCCGGTAAGCATAGGAACAACGATTTCTCCGTTTATCTTGAACATTACATTCATTGCGCCGACTTCCTCGATATACTTCCTTTCAACGCCGTCAAGCCAAAGAACCTGTGAATAGCCTTTCTTTTCGGCTCTTTCGCCTGCTCTGTTCGAAGCCGCATAGTTACCGCCGCACTTAGCTTCGCCTGTGCCGCCGACAACCGCACGGACATCCTCCGACTCAATCATAATCTTAACGGGGTTAATTCCCTCTTTATAATATGAGCCTACAGGAGATGTGATAATCATAAATGTAGCATTATGAACCGCATGAACTCCGAGGGACTCGTCGTTACCGAACATAAACGGACGGATATAAAGAGAAGTGCCCTCTGCCGACGGAGTCCAATCCTGCTCTGTTTCAATGAATTTTGTGTAAATCTCCAGAGCCATATCCTCGGGAATCTGCGGAAGGCAAAGACGCTCGGCGGAGTTGTTCATTCTTCTGATGTTTTCAATCGGTCTGAAAAGCTGAACCTTGCCGTCTGCTCTTCTGTATGCTTTAAGTCCCTCGAAAATCTCCGAGCCGTAATGAAGGCAGGTTGATGCAGGATGAATAGAAAGATAGCCGAAAGGTACAATTCTTGCATTCTGCCAGCCTGTTTCAACATTCCAATCCATCATAAACATATGGTCCGTGAAAATTTTACCGAAGCCGAGAGTTGACGGATCAGGCTTCTCTTTAAGCGGTTGCGCTTTCGTAAATTTAATTTCCATAAAATTGCCTCCTTGATGTAGCAATAAAAAATTACATAAGTGTTTTTGCCATAACGGCTTTTATAGTGTGCATACGGTTCTCCGCCTCGTCAAAAACGATTGAAGCGTCGCTTTCAAACACTTCGTCGGTAACCTCCATGCAGTCAAGACCGAATTTTTCAAAAATCTGCTTTCCTGTGGTTGTTTTAAGGTCGTGAAATGCCGGCAGGCAGTGCATAAATTTACACTGTGAGCCTGCGTTGTCCATAAGCTTTTTGTCAACACGGTACGGAGAAAGCTCTTCAATTCTCTTTGCCCATACCTCGTCCGGCTCGCCCATTGAAACCCAAACATCGGTATAAATGACATCCGCACCTTTTGTTGCGGTCATCGGGTCCTCTATAAATTCAAGAACAGCGCCTGTTTCGGCTGCGATTTTCTCACATTCGTTTATAAGCTCTGCGTTCGGGAAATATTCTTTCGGCGCACAAGCGACAAAATGCATACCCATCTTGGCACAACCGACCATCAATGAGTTACCCATATTATATCTCGCATCACCCATATATACAAGCTTTTTTCCCGAAAGAGTACCGAAATGCTCTTTAATTGTGAAAAAATCCGCAAGTATCTGCGTCGGATGAAATTCGTTTGTAAGTCCGTTCCAGACGGGAATACCCGCATATTCCGCAAGTTCTTCGACAATTTCCTGACCGAAGCCCCTGTATTCTATACCGTCAAACATTCTGCCGAGAACCCTTGCGGTGTCGGGAATGCTTTCCTTTTTGCCGATTTGTGAGCTTTTCGGGTCAAGGTAAACGGCGTGCATACCGAGGTCGTTTGCCGCAACCTCAAAGGAACAACGGGTTCTTGTGCTCGTTTTTTCAAAAATCAAAGCGATATTTTTACCCTCTAAAATTCTGTGGGGAATACCGGCTTTTTTCTCCGCTTTTAGCTTTGCGGCACAATCGAGAAATTCATTTATTTCTTCGGGTGTAAAATCAAGCAGCTTCAAAAAGCTTCTGTTTTTTAACGACATAAGTGCACTCCTTATTCCTTACAGGCGTTTTTGATGATTTCAACGGCTTTTTTAAGCTCGTCAAAGGGTATGTTGAGCGCAGGCAGCAAACGAAGCTTGTCCTTTGCGCTCAAGCACAAAACGCCGTTATCCATACATATTTTAATGACTTCAGCAACGGGCTTTACGGTCTTTACGCCTATCATAAGGCCCATACCGCTGACGCGCTCTATGCCGTCTGCCGAGGAAAGCTCGTCGAATATATATTTGCTCTTCTCACGCACCTGTGAGAGAAGCTTATCGTCAATTCTTCTGACGATACTTACGGCAGCCGCACAGCTTACGGGGTTTCCTCCGAAGGTTGAGCCGTTGTCGCCGTATGAGAAAATGTCCTGAACCTTTTCGCCGAGAAGCGTCGCCCCTATCGGCAAGCCTCCCGCAAGCCCCTTTGCGGTCGAAACAACATCGGGCTCAACACCGTAGTTCATAAACGAATAAAACTTGCCGCTTCTGCCGTTGCCGCTCTGAACCTCATCAACGATAAACACAAGGTCATTTTCCTTGCAATATGAGTCAATGCACTTTACAAATTCGGCGTCGAGAGCCTCAACTCCGCCCTCGCCCTGAATACATTCAATCATAACGCCCGCAATTTTGTTCTCCGAAGCAGTTTTCAGAAATGTGTCACAATCGTTTGCGGGGACATGCAAAAAGCCGTCGGTAAGCGGTGTGAAAAGCTTGTGAAAGCAATCCTGACCCGTTGCCGCAAGAGTTGTAAGCGTTCTTCCGTGGAAGCTGTTTACAAGGGTGATTATTTTATAATAATCCTCTCCTTTGTGCTCGCTTGCATACTTTCTTGCAGCCTTAATGGCACACTCGTTGGCTTCTGCACCCGAATTCGAAAAGAAAACCTTTTTCATTCCGCTTTTTTCACACAAAGCCTGTGCCAAATCCGCACAGGGCTCGGTGTAATATAAATTCGAGGTGTGCTGAACCTTGTTAATCTGGTCGATAACGGCTTTTTTCCATTCGTCGTCGGAAATGCCGAACGAAGTAACGCCGATACCAGAACCCATATCGATATATTCTTTTCCGTTAACATCGGTCAGTACAGAGCCTTTTCCCGAAACAATTTCAACGGGAAAGCGCCTGTATGTACCGGCAACATATTTTTTATCGGTATTTTTAATACTCATTTTTTTACACCCGTAACCATGGTACCCGCGCCCTCGTCGGTAAGCAATTCCATAAGAATTGAGTGAGGAACGGTACCGTTCATTATAATAACATTTTTAACGCCCTTGTTAATAGCTTCAATACAGCAATCAACCTTGGGAATCATTCCTCCCGAAATTATACCGCTGTCGTAAAGCTTTTCGGCTTCCAAAAGATTTATTTCGGGAATAAGAGACGAAGGGTCGTCCTTGTCACGCAAAACGCCTGCAATGTCGGTCATCATAATAAGTCTTTCCGCACCGAGAGCCCCTGCGATATAAGCTGCCGCAGTGTCGCCGTTAATGTTGTAGGTATTTCCGTCCTTATCACAGCCGAGCGTTGAAATAACGGGAATATACCCCTTCTCAAGCAGGTCGGAAACGGGAGCAATGTTTATCCTGGAGATTTCACCGACATAACCGAGCTTTTCGTCCTTTATTTTAGATTCAATAAGTCTGCCGTCCATACCCGAAATTCCCATTGCCTTGCCGCCCATCATTTCAAGAAGATTGACAAGGGTCTTATTTACCTTACCTGCGAGAACCATCTGGACAATATCAACTGTTTCCTTATCAGTAACACGCAGACCGTCTACAAACTCCGGCTCCTTGCCGAGCTTATCCATCATATCGTTGATTTCGGGTCCTCCGCCGTGAACAAGAACGATTTTAACGCCGATAAGCCACAAAAGGACTATATCCTGCATAACCTGCTGCTTGAGCTGCTCGTTTATCATAGCGTTGCCGCCGTACTTTACGACTACGATTTTACCGTTATATCTTTTAATATACGGCAAAGCCGCAGTCAGAACTTCGGCACGCTCGGAATTTGAAAATTTTTCTTCCATATCTGCCTCCGAATTATGTTCTGTAATCGCCGTTTATCTTAACATAATCGTATGTAAGATCACAGCCCCACGCAACGGACGAAATCTCGCCGCTGTTTAGATTTACAAGGATTTCAATTTCATTTTCGAGTAATATTTCCTTAGCGTTTTCTTCGGAAAATTCAATTCCCGAACCGTTTTCGCATACAGAAATTGTTCCCGCCTTACTTCTGAACGCAACATCGATTTTTGTAACATCAACATCGGCGCCGCTATAGCCTATTGCACAGAGTACCCTGCCCCAGTTGGCGTCAGAACCGAACATTGCCGCCTTGAGAAGGCTTGAGCAAACAACGCTCTTTGCAACCGTCTTTGCGGTTTCAAGGTCTTTAGCTCCGCTTACCTTACATTCAAGAAGCTTAGTTGCGCCCTCGCCGTCGCCTGCAATTTCTCTGCAAAGATTTACGGTTACCGTGTTGAGAGCTTTCATAAACACGGAGAAATCTTCGTTTTCCTCCGTGATTTCTTCGTTGCCTGCAAGACCGTTTGCGAGCACAGTTACCATATCGTTGGTAGATGTATCGCCGTCAATGCTGAGCATATTAAAGGTGTTTTGAATATCGCTCGAAAGCGCCTTTTTAAGCATTTTTGAGGAAATTGCAACATCCGATGTGATGAACACAAGCATGGTAGCCATATTCGGGTGTATCATACCGCTGCCCTTTGCAATTCCGCCTATACGGCAGGTCTTGCCGCTCAACTCAAATTCAACCGCAATTTCCTTTTGATGCGTGTCGGTCGTCATAATACCTTCGCTCGCAGAAGAGGAACCGTCATACGAAAGACCGCCTGCCAATTCAGACATTCCCGCCTTTATCGGTTCAATATCAAGCGGCTGACCGATAACGCCCGTCGAAGCTACAACAACATCGTCAGAAGATATTCCGAGTTTGTCAGATATAAGCTCGCACATTTTGTCGGCAATCATAATGCCGTCGGCGTTACAGGTATTGGCGTTTCCGCTGTTGCAGATAACCGCCTGAGCCACACCGTTTTCAAGATGCTTTTTTGTAACTGTAAGAGGCGCGCCCTTTACAAGGTTGGTTGTGTAAACAGCTGCCGCACTTGCGGGAACCTCACTGAAAATAAGGGATAAATCCTTTTTATCCCTGTTTTTACGGATACCGCAATGTATTCCGTTTGCCTTATATCCTTTAGCGGCACAAACGCCGCCGCTTATAATTTCCATATTTACCTCACAGACTGAGACCCGTCGTTTCATCGACGCCCAGCACAATATTCATATTTTGAATTGCGGCACCCGAAGCGCCCTTACCCAAGTTGTCGTATCTTGCACAAAGCGTAACACGCTCGTCATTGCCGCAAACCGAAAGCTGCATACTGTCTTTGCCGGACAGTGCCGCCGCCGACAAAAATCCGTTTTCATCGGAGCAGTTGCAATATCGGACGATTTCGGTGTTGTAGTAATCCGAATAAATTTTCTTTATATCGTCAACAGAACCGTTGATTTGCGAAGCAAAAAGAGGAACCGTAACCTCCATACCGGAATAAAAATCGGATACTATCGGGCAAAAGACGGGCGAAGTGTTTATCAGCGCCGTTTTAACCATTTCGGGCAAATGCTTATGCATCTGAGAAAGTCCGTACATCCTCGGAGCGGTAAGCAATTCGTCAAGCTCGTCTGCTTCGTATTCGGCAATCATTTTCTTGCCGCCGCCCGAATATCCCGTAACGGAAAAGGCTGAAAGCTCGCAATCCGCCGAGATAATTCCATGCTCGACAAGCGGTCTTACAAGCGCAATAAACCCGCTTGCGTGACAACCTGGGTTTGCAATGCGTTTGGAATTTTTGATTTTTTCACGCAAACTTGAAAGCTCCGGAAAGCCGTAAGCCCATTCGGGGTTTGTTCTGTGTGCGGTTGAAGTGTCGATAACAACCGTGTTTTCGTTTTCAATAAGCGATACCGCCTCAACAGCCGCCGCATCGGGCAGACATAAAAACGAAATATCGGAGCTGTTAAGAGCTTCTTTTCTGTAATTTATATCTTTTCTGTGCTCATCGGATAGGGTCATCAAAGATATATCTTTTCTTTTTGCAAGACGGTCGTAGATGCGAAGCCCCGTCGTGCCCGCACTGCCGTCGATAAATACCTTAGTCATATTCACCTCAAATGTATAATTATGAATAAATATGCATAGATTATACATTTAATAATCGTTCAAGTCAAGGCTTTTATACATAAAAGTGAAATAAAATTCACTTAATATACATTATTTCTTTCTGAACTGCTGTTTTAATCTCAAATCCTTGGAAAGTATCTTTTTACGAAGTCTTATCGACTTGGGAGTAATCTCAACAAGCTCGTCGTCGCCGATAAACTCCATTGACTGTTCAAGGCTGAGAACCGTATGCGGAACAAGGCGCAAAGCGTCGTCGGAGCCGGAAGCACGGGTGTTTGTAAGATGCTTGTTCTTACATACATTGCAGACAATGTCCTCTGCCTTTGCACATTCGCCGACAATCATACCCTCATATACGGGAACACCGGTACCTACAAAAAGTCTGCCTCTGTCCTGCGTGTTGAAAAGACCGTAAGCTGAGGTCTCACCCGTCTCGTGAACAACGATTGAGCCGCGCTCTCTCGTCTGAATTTCTCCCTTGTACTCCTCATAGCCTGCAAAAAGGTTGTTCATAATGCCGTTGCCGTTTGTGTCGGTAAGGAACTCCGAACGGTAACCGATAAGTCCTCTTGCAGGAATTCTGAATTCAAGATGCGTCGAGCCGCCCTCGCGGGTGCCCATATTTTCAAGCTCGCCGCGGCGTGAGCCTATTTTCTGCATAACATTTCCGACATACTCCTCGGGAACCTCGATTATAAGAAGCTCAATGGGCTCCATAAGCTTGCCGTTTTCATATTTTGTGATAACCTGCGGACGGGAAACCTGGAACTCATAGCCCTGGCGTCTCATAGTCTCGATAAGGATAGACAAATGAAGCTCGCCTCTGCCCGAGACCTTGAAGCAATCGGTGCTGTCCGTTTCCTCGACACGCATACTTACATTTGTTTCAACCTCTTTGAAAAGTCTGTCTCTGAGGTTTCTGGAGGTTACAAACTTACCCTCCTGACCCGCAAACGGGCTGTCGTTTACCATAAAGTTCATTGAAAGCGTAGGCTCGTCGATTTTAACAAACGGAAGCGGCTCAACATTCTCGGGGTCGCAAATAGTTTCGCCGATGTTGAGGTCGGTAATACCCGAAACGCAGATAATATCACCTGCCGCAGCGGTCTGCACCTCTACCCTCTTCAAGCCCTCAAACTGATAAAGTCGGGAAATCTTAACATTTTCCTGAGTGCCGTCCTGCTTGCAGAGAACGACCTTGTCGTTTACATTTACTCTGCCTCGTTTAACTCTGCCGATACCGATTCTGCCGATATAATCGTCATAGTCAAGGCTTGAAAAAATGCACTGAAGAGGTGCGTCAACATCTCCCTCGGGGGGCTCGATTTCCTTGATAATTTCCTCAAAGAGCGGTCTCATATCGCCCTCTCTGACATTCGGGTCAAGAGAGGAATATCCGTCTCTTGCAGAAGCGTAAACAACGGGAAATTCAAGCTGATCGTCGTTGGCGCCGAGCTCTATAAACAAATCAAGAACCTCGTCGATAACCTCTGCGGGTCTTGCGCCGGGTCTGTCAATTTTGTTTATAACAACAAGCACCTTCTTGTTGAGCGCAAGCGCCTTGGAAAGCACAAATCTTGTCTGGGGCATACAGCCCTCAAAAGCGTCAACCAAAAGCAAAACGCCGTCAACCATTGTAAGGATACGCTCAACCTCGCCGCCGAAATCAGCGTGACCGGGAGTGTCGACAATGTTTATCTTAATTCCGTTGTAATGAATCGATGTGTTTTTGGAAAGGATTGTAATTCCCCTCTCCTTTTCAAGGTCGTTGGAGTCCATAACTCTCTCCTGTACAACCTCGTTCTGTCTGAAAATACCGCTCTGCTTAAGAAGCTCGTCAACCAATGTTGTTTTACCGTGGTCAACATGCGCTATGATTGCAATGTTTCTGATGTCTTCTCTGCACTTCACTTTTATCACCTATGCCTTATTTTACTTAATATTTCACAAATAAATATTTTACCACCTAAAAGGCTTAATATCAACACTTTTTGCTACAAACTACACAAGAGATACGAGACGAATTTTGTCTATTTTACTAAAAAAATCGGGTAAGTCGTATTTGACAAACCCGATATGCATTATTTAAGTTTTTCACGTGCCGTATGCGCCGCACCGATTATTCCTGCCTTGTTTTTGAAAAAAGCCTGCTTTATCTGCATCTGCTTAAAGTTTTCACGGTCAATAGAATGTATTTCCTCAGTGATTCGGTCTGTTATATACTTTTCGTTCATAATGCCGCCTCCGAGCACAAAAAGCGGAACATCAAAAACAAACATAAGAGTTTTTATCCCCTTTACAAGCTCGTCAATCCAAGCGTCAACAGTCGATTTTATTATGCTGTTTGAAAAGTTTTCGTCCGAAAAAATTTCTCTGCCGGACATTTCTTTTCCTGTGACAAGCTTTATTTTTTTCACAAGTGCCGTTGTTGAGGCGAGATTTTCAAACTTATCGCTTCCCGTAATCATCTCTCCGAAATCGCCTGCGCAAAGGTTTTCTCCCTTATACAGCTTACCGTCAAGAATTACCGCCCCGCCGATACCCGTGCCGACGGTCAGACAGATAAAGCTTTTGCAGCCTTTTCCCGAGCCGTAATTTGCCTCCGCTGTTGCGGCGCAGTAAACATCGTTTTCAACAAACGCAGGCAGTGAGAAACGCTCTGAAATAAGCCTTGCAAGCTCTGTTCCCGTGTAGTTAGGAATGTTTTCGTTTGCAAAGATAATTTCTCCTTTTTCGCTGTCGACACGACCTGCGGTGCTTACGGAAACTGCGTCACACAGCGGCGAAAATTCTTCAATAATTCCGTAAACCTTTTTGAGTAAAACCTCTGCGCCGAGCTTTGCTTCGGACGGAATTTCGGAAAACGAGGAAAGATTGTTGTTATCATCGACAAGGGCGTATTTTATCGCCGTTCCGCCTATATCGATTGCAAGTATTGTCATATAATCACCATAACCCGTTCAGAACACAAACAGTTTATCAAAAATCACATATTTTCCTTGTTGAGATAAGAAACAAAACGCCTTGTAATATCCCTCGGTCTTGTGATTGCCGTGCCTATAACGCAGGAAAATGCGCCGCTGTCATATGCCTTTACAAACTGTTCGGGATACCAGATACCGCCCTCGGCGATAACGGTTGCGCCGAGCTCCCGATTATATCTCTTAATAAGGTCAAACGCAGGTATAGTCTCACCTTTTGTATAGGTCGTATATCCGCACATTGTTGTTCCGATAAGGTCGCAGCCAAGCTCCAAAGCAAGCTTGCCCTCTTCAAAGCACGAGGTATCCGCCATAAAGAGCTGTTCCGGATATTTTTTGCGAATTTCCGAAAAAAATTCCTCAAACGAAACGCCGTTCGGTCGAGGTCTGTTTGTTGCGTCAACAGCTATAATGTCAACGCCCTCGTTGTAAAGTGCGTCAACCTCGTCCGTTGTGGGTGTGATATAAACATCGGAATCGGGATAGACCTTTTTGATTATACCGATAATCGGCAAATTCACCGTCTTTTTAATTTCTTTGATATCCTCGACGGTATTGGCTCTTATTCCTACCGCTCCGCCCTCGCTTGCGGCAAAAGCCATTCTCGACATTATGTATGAGTCGTGAAGCGGTTCGTCCTCGAGCGCCTGGCAGGAAACTATAAGTCCGCCCTTTATTTGTTCAAGTATCTTTTTGTTCTTTTCGTTCATTGAAATCACCGATTAAAATAATATTTTCTTTATTATATTTTATTTCAGAAAAAAGTTCAACGAATAACATTGATTTTGTCGAAAAAAGTAATATAATTCTCATATAGGAGATGAAGTAATGAAATACGATTTGACAAAATTTAACGGAGTGTTTGTTGCGCTCAACGCAATTTACGATGAAAACGACAACATAAATGTCGGAGAAATCAAAAGACTTGTAAAGAAGTATATTGAAATCGGCATTAACGGAGTCTATGCCTGCGGCTCAACCGGCGAAGGCTTCCTTTTGAGCACGGAGGAGAGGAAACAGGTCGCAAAAGCTGCTGTCGAGGCGGCAGACGGCAAGATAACAACCATAATTCATGTCGGTGCGGCGTCAAGCAAAGCGGCTTGCGAGCTTGCACGCCACGCAGAAGAAATCGGCGCCGATGCGGTTTCCGCCGTCCCGAGCGTATATTACAGGCTTTCCGAGGCTTCGATAGAAACACATTGGAAAACAATTATGAACGCTTCCGATTTGCCGTTCTTTATCTATAACATTCCGCAGCTTACGGGTTATGACCTCTCGTATTCACTGCTTGAAAAAATGATTAAAGAGGAAAAGGTTATCGGTATTAAAGACTCTGCCGAAAGCACATATCAGATGGAGCGTTTCAGAAGAATTGTGGGCAAGGATTTTGTAATTTTCAACGGTCCCGACGAACAGTTCCTTGCAGGCAGACTTATGGGTGCAAATGCAGGTATCGGCGGTACATACGGCAGTATGCCCGAGCTCTATCTTAAACTTAATTCACTGATTGAAGAGAATAAAATTGAGGAGGCAAAGGCACTCCAGGTAAAAATCAACGACTTTATTCAAAGGCTTTGCTCTTTCCCCTCACTGTACGGAGCGAGCAAGGCGGTTATCAAACTGAGATACAGCATTGAAGCAGGAAAGCCGAGACTTCCCATGCTCCCCGTTTCAACCGATGACCCGAAGCTTATTGAGCTTGTAAACGATATAAATAAAGCCGTTGAGGAAGTTAAAAATTCCTGAACACAATAGCTCAAAGCATTATCTCCCGCAACCCGTCATATAAATAACTATTCCAAAGAAAATGAGGTGTTTATATGAGTGGAATTGCGGGAGAAATTTCTTTTTCGGGGAATTTCAGAGAGCGGAGCAAGGAGCTTTTTGAAATGGGAAGTTCAATTAAGCACAGAGGCGTTTTATACAGTCAGTACACATCGGAACACGCCGCACTCTGCCAAGGCTCGGAAACGAAAAACAAAGCCGATTTTGAGCTTCCTTTGAGGCTTATAAAGGACGAAAACGAATATACGATTGTTTTTGACGGGCTTTTATTTAACAAAGACGAATTAAAAGACCTTTTGAAAGAAAGAAATTACGGCTTTGAGTCGGACTCGGACGAAGAAGTTGTATTAAAAGCCTATATTGAATTCGGTGAGGACTGCTTAAAGCTTATTAACGGCATTTTTGCACTTGCAATATGGGACAGTAAAATAGAACGGCTGTTTGTAGCCCGTGATCGTTTCGGCATTAAGCCGTTTTTCTATGCGATTTCTAACGACTACTTTATATTCGGTTCGGAAATTAAGGCGTTGTTCGCAAGCGGAAAAATCAAAGCTAAAATAAATCTTGACTCAATTCTTGAAATTATGCTCATAGGACCCGGCAGAACTCCCGGCTACGGAGTATTTGAGGGTGTATACGAGCTGTTACCAGCAATGTGCGGATACTTTTCAAGGGACGGGCTCAAAACGCATAAATTCTGGACTCTTTACGCCCACGAACATAACGACACGCCCGAGCAGACAGCGGAAAAGGTCAGATTTTTGCTTGACGATTCAATCAAACGCCAATTAAAAGCAGATATTCCCGTTTGCACAATGCTCTCGGGCGGACTTGATTCGAGTATTATCTCCTCGGTTGTCGCAAAGGAATTTGACAAGCAGGGCAAAACGCTTGACACCTACACCGTTACCTATGTTGATAATGACAAATACTTTAAGCAAAGCAAATTTCAGCCGAACAACGACAATGATTTTGTGGGAAAGATGAACGATTATCTCAATGCACAAAATCACGTTATCGAGATTGACAACGAATCGCTTGTTTCTGCTTTGTTTTCAGCTGTGGAAGCCCGTGATTTGCCGGGTATGGCAGATGTCGACTCCTCCCTCCTGCTGTTTTCAAGGGAAATAGCAAAGGACTACAAAATTGTGCTTTCGGGAGAGTGCTCGGACGAAATTTTCGGTGGGTATCCGTGGTACAGGGACCCTGTTTTAAGAAATACCGATACATTCCCGTGGGCTAAATCCTCATCGTACAGAAAGTCGTTTTTAACCGATGAAATCGGTAAGAAAATTGACGCCGAGAGCTTTGTCCGTGCAAAGTATGAGGACGCAATTAAGGAAACAATGCGGCTGAATGTTCCCGACAGCGACGAAAGAACCAAGGAGCTTATGCGACTTCATCTTGATTGGTTTATGATGACTCTTGTCGACCGTTCGGACAGAATGAGCGCTTTCAACTCGCTCGACATAAGAGTTCCGTACTGCGATTACAGAATAGTGGAATATCTGTATTCCGTTCCGCTTGAAATCAAGGACTATAACGGATACGAAAAAGGTATTTTACGCAAAGCGTACAGCGATATGCTTCCAAAGGAGATACTTTGGCGTAAAAAGAGCCCGTACCCGAAAACACACAACCCAAGGTATACGGAACTCGTAAAAGAAGAACTTAAAAAGATATTGCAGGACTCCTCATCGCCGATATTAAAGTTTGTCAGCAAGGACGCATTGAGCAACCTGTTGCTTGAAAACAGCTCGCAACCGTTTTACGGTCAACTTATGACCACTCCGCAGACAATAGCGTATTTTGTACAGACAGATTATTGGCTGAGGAAATACAATATAGAAATTGATTTATAAACAAAATTATGATATATGGGACAGTTGAGTATTTCAACTGTCCCATAAGCTTTATTCGGCATAATTCAAAATTTTTTGCAAACGGTGGTTAACTCCCGAGCGTGACAGCGGCGGATCAAGCATCTGTCCTATCTGTTGCAATGAAAGCTCGGGATTTTCAAGCCGCAGCACGGCAATTTTTTTAAGCTCCGGAGAGAGCTTTTCAAAATTACCCTCACGCTTTAGCTTTTCAATAGCTTGCGTCTGTCGCAGAGAAGCATTAACGGTTCTGTCAAGGTTGGCGTTCTCAAAATTCGTGCGCCTGTTGACATTGTTCCTGACATCCTTAAACACCTTTACGCCGATATACTCAAGTGCCGAGTCGTTGGCGCCCATCAAGGTAAGCAGCGTTACAATATCGTCGCTGTCCTTGAAATAGAGAATATTCTGACCGTTTCGTTTGATTTCCTTTGCGTTTAAGTCAACCTCTTCGAAAATACGGATTAAATCGTTTCTCAGGCTGTATGGAACGGAAAACTCAATATGATAATTTTTTTCGGGGTCGTTAATTGTACCGCAAGCGAGGAAAACTCCTCTTAAAAACGCACCGAAGCAGCAATCCTCGGATATGTTTGCCCAATTTACACGCCTTGAACGCTCATTGCCCGAAAGACCGAACGCCTCAAGAATTTTAAGCCTACCCTCGGGGTTTTCAACCGAGACCTTACATTTTCCCGACTTTGAGCAGGTGTACTTAACCTCTGTTTCACTTAATCTTTCGGCAACATTTTTATATTTATCGGCAACCTCGCCGTTTTCCGTGCTTAAATACACTTCACGCTTTGAAAACATTTTACCGAACAGCAGAAGTCCGTATGTTTCAGCCAAAGCGCAACACGGTTTAACATCCTCCAAGCCCAAAAGCTCGGCTTTCAACTGTGAACAAAATGACATATCTTTACCTTTTTATATCTCTGTGATAAACGCCGACATCGCAGCCGTTTTCAAGCAAATGCTTGTTGAGCAGCTCCGCAAACACAACAGAACGGTGCTTTCCGCCAGTGCAGCCGACAGCAATGGTAAGCTGGCTTTTTCCCTCTGTCATATACAGCGGAATTAAAAAGTCGATAAGGTCATAAAGCTTCTTTTCGAGCTCCTTTGACTGACTGTATTTCATCACAAAGTTGCGAACCTCCTTTTCAAGTCCCGTATGATTTTTAAGCTCGGGAACATAAAAAGGATTCGGTAAACATCTTACATCAAAAACAAGATCGGCGTCTTTCGGAATACCGTATTTGAAGCCAAATGACATACTGTGAATTTTAAGCGTGCTCGAGATGTTATTAAGGAAGAGCTTTGCAATTTTTTCCTTAAACTGTGAGCTCATAACATTCGAGGTGTCAACGATATAGTCAGCCATCTGCCTTAAAGGAAGAAGTACTTCCCTCTCCTTAGCGATAGCCTCGGCAAGTGATGGCGTATTGAATTCATCCGCAAGCGGATGCTTTCTCCTCGTTTCTTGATAGCGACGCATTATAACCTCGTTATCCGCATCAATAAACAAAATTTTGCAATTGACTTTTGTTTTGTCAAGCTCTTTCAAGATATTAAACAGACTTGTAAATTCGTCGCCGAGTCTTATATCGGCAACCAACGCCACTCTGTCCTTTTCCTCGTTCGAGTTCATACAAAGCTGAACAAAGGTCGGAATAAGCTTAGGAGGCATATTGTCAACACAGTAAAAGCCTATATCCTCCAAAGCCTGCACGGCTCTTGACTTTCCTGCACCTGACATACCTGTTACAATTACCAAGTCCATAAATCCACATCCTTAAAATTCGCCCAAAAATCTAACCTCGGGCTCAAGCATAACGCCTTTATTTTCGTAAACCGTTTTTCTTATATAATTGATAAGCGCCGCAATATCGGAAGAAGTTGCATTTCCCTTGTTGATTACAAAGCCTGCGTGCTTTTCGCTCACCTGTGCTCCGCCAATTGTATAGCCTTTAAGTGAGCACTCTTCAATCAATGCGCCTGCATAATACCCCTGCGGACGCTTGAAGGTACTTCCGGCGCTCGGATATTCAAGCGGCTGTTTAGCCTTCCTTTTACCTAGATTTTCATACATTTTAGCCTTTATTCCGTCTTTATCTGCCTTTGAAAGCTTCAATCTTAATGAAGTGATGATAAAACCGTTGGCGGAATAGGCGCTTTTTCTGTATGACAGTCCGAGCTCATTTCCGGTAAGCTTTCCCTCGTTCAAATCGTAGTCAATATGCACACACTGCACGAGAACATCCTTCATTTCTCCACCGTATGCGCCTGCATTCATAAAAGCCGCACCGCCTGCCGTCCCGGGAATACCGAACGCAAATTCGAGACCGCTCAAGGAATTTTCAAGCGCAAAATTGCAAAGCTTTGACATGGAAATTCCGCTTTCGCAAATCACGGTTGTTTCATCTTCAAGGCATATATTTGAAAAGTCAGAGCCAAGCTTTATAACTGCTCCGGATAAACCATTATCGGAAACAAGAATATTGCTTCCGTTTCCGATAATATATGTTTTTATTCCGTTTTCGCGACATGCTTTCAAAATTGCCGTAAGTGAAGCGATACTGTTGGGAAAAACAATAATTTCAGCATTTCCGCCCGTTTTGAAGCTTGTATAATCACGCATACTTGCATTTTCAAAACAGCGGCAACCAAAGCTTTGTGCTGTTGACTTCACAATATCCGTCACAAAATCACCTTTCATTATTCGTCAAGCAACGCAGCACCGATAACGCCTGCGTCGTTTCCGAGCTTGGCGGAACAGATAACCGTCTGCTCCTCCGAATATACGCTGTATCTTTCCTGATAGACAATTTTTCTGACAGGCTCTAAAAGATATTCTCTCTCATAGCCTATGCCGCCGCCGACGCAGAGAACCTTAGGCTGGAATGTGTTGATAACATTTGTGATACCGATTGCAAGATAATGAACATACCAGTCAACAAGTTTTTTGCCGCACTCGTCGCCTGCACGCATTGCGTCAAAAGCTGTTTTGCCGTTTGCGTTTTCAATATCGCCGCCTGCGATTTCCCACATCTTTGAGTCTCTGTTTTCAAGCATGGCTTTCTTAGTTTCGCGAATTAAAGCGGTTGCCGAGGAATAAGCCTCCCAACAGCCATTTCTGCCGCAGGTACACTGTTCGCCGTCGGCGCAAATAACCATATGACCCATCTCGCCTGCCGCACCGTTGCAGCCGCCGAGAATTTTGCCGTTTACAATAATTCCGGAGCCTACGCCCGTTCCGAGAGTGATTGCCGCGAAGTTGTCAACACCGCCGCCGGCACCTGCCATAGCTTCGCCGAGAGCCGCACAGTTTGCGTCATTCTCTATGTAAATGGGTTTATCAAAATGGCTCTGCATAATTTTTCTTGCGGGGACATTTGAAAAACCGAGGTTGTTTGCATACTGGATAATACCGAAATGCTTGTCAACGGAACCGGGAGTTCCGATACCTATTGAACGGACATCCGCAAGCGTAATTCCCGCCTCCTCAATAGCCATATTAACGGCTTTTGCGACATCGTTTATTATATCGACAGCGGGACGGGGGCAAGCCGTCGGCATTTTTCCCTTACCGACGATTTTGTAAAATTCATCAACAACTCCGGCAACAATATTTGTTCCGCCGAGGTCTACACCTATTCTGTACATAATGTCCTCCCAAAATAGTATATATAATTATTTTAATTTAATAACTTTGCCATATTTCAAGCTCTTCGGGCTTAGGCTCTTCCTCTTGCATACCAAGCTGATGAAGAAGCTCCTTTGCAGCATTGTAACCCATTTTTTTCTGCCTGTTGTTCATTGCGGCTACCTCAATAATAATAGCAAGGTTTCTGCCCGGCTTGACGGGAACAACGGTTATAGGTACATTGACATTCATAATATTTATATATTCGGTATCAACGCCCATTCTGTCATATACCTTATCGGGATCCCACTGCTCAAGCTTCACGACCATATTTATCTTTTCCGAAAGCTTAACAGCGCCCATACCGAAAATACGGCGTGCATTGACAATGCCTATTCCTCGAAGCTCAATAAAATGTCGTATATTGTCGGGAGCCGATCCCACAAGCGTTTTAGCAGAAATTTTCCTTATCTCAACTGCGTCGTCGGCAATAAGACGGTGACCTCTTTTAATAAGCTCGACCGCAGTCTCGCTCTTGCCTACTCCGCTGTCTCCTATAATGAGAACGCCCTCGCCGTAAACCTCGACAAGTACGCCGTGTCTTGTAATGCGTTCGGCAAGCTCAGTTCCGAGATAGCTGATAAGTGCCGACATACAGCTTGATGTCGGTTCGGCAGTCCTGAAAAGCGGAACATTGTACTTTTCGGCAAGCTCCTTGCCGCAATCCGGCAGTTCAAGATTCCTTGTAATCAAAACGAACGGCGGCTTGTGGCTCATAAGCCTGTCAAGGCTTGAATACTGTTCCTCGGGCGAGAGCTTTTTTATAAGCTCAATTTCGGACAGCCCTAAAAACTGCGCACGCTCTGCATCAAAAAATGCGTCTCTGTCAACTAAAAGCAAACCCGGTCTGTTGACATCTGGTGAGCAAACTGTATGTTTGCTGAAATCGTCGGGCAGATAGAGAACTTCAAAATCAAATTCTTTAAGCACCTTTTCGAGCGATACGGAATACTTTGCAGACAAGCATATCCCTCCAATTTAATGTTCGTAGTTATTATAAACTATAATTGAATACAATGCCATACTTTTTTGAAAAAATTTTTATGAATGCCTATATGTCTTTTTACAATCATATATTTTATTGTAAAAGCTATGTGTTATTAACTGATGTAAACATAAAAATCGGTCTGCCGGTATTGCCACGGTCTAATAAGGAAGTATTTTAGGAATTATGGTGTAATCCCGTTATGGTGTAATCCCGAATAGGGGTTACACCTTTTACTGTATTTAAGCGGATTTCTCCGCATTTTTCTGCTTCAATCTTTCCATTGTTTCAAAAAGCTGCTGCTCAGTTGGAACATCAAATAAACCTACAGCCGTAAAGTAAATATCCACTTTGACATGCCCACGAGAATGCTTTTTCTCATTATTATGGATTTCAATACGCTCGATAAGCTTGTTTACAACGGTCGGAGTAAGCTGTTTCATATCTGTAAATTCCATAAGTCCTTGATAGAGCATCTTCATATCAACAGTCTGTTTTTGAAGCTCAATGAGCGTTTTCTCATTTGCTTCAACCTCAGATATAAGCCGCTTTTGCTCAGCTTCATATTCACTTGCCATACGGGAATAACGCTCATCAGATAACTTGCCGAGGATATTATCCTCATAAATTCTTGAAAATAACTTGTCCAAATCAGATATTCTTTGCTTTGCACTTTCAGTTTTTTCTCGCAAGGATTTCTCCTGATTAACTGCTTCAGCACCTTTCTTCTCGGCTATGAGATAGAGGAAGGCACTGTTGTAACAACGGGCAAAATCAGCAAGTTCTGAGATAGCTTCTTTAACAATTGCTTCAAGTACAACATCTCGGATATAATGAATTGTGCAAGTTCCACGACCGCTTTTGTAGGAAGAGCATCTCCAGAATTCTTGATTTTTCTTCAAGCTTTTTGCTGCACAAAAATGTAATTTTGCTCCGCAATCTGGACAGTATACCAAGCCTGAGAATAAACTTTTTCTACCTGTGGCTGTATTTCGTCTTTTACTCTTTCTGAGTTCCTGTACTCTCAGCCAAGTGTTTTCGCTTACAATTGCTTCCTGTGTATTTGGAATAATCTGATAATCCTCTTGGGATTTTTTAATTTTCTTATGCACCTTATAGCTGACGGTTGTACTTTTGCCGTTTACGGTACAACCTGTATATTGTCTGTTTTCAAGAATATGAACAACACTTTTTTGCTCCCAACCGTATATATTGACTGGCATAGGACTACTTGTTTTCTTACCTATGGAATTAAAATATGCTGTTGGAGTAAGTACTTTTTCAGCTTCAAGTTGTCTTGCAATCTGTGAAGGTCCTTTGCCGGATATACAAAGATTATATATCTTTCGTACAACCTCAGCAGCCGGTTCATCAATGTACCACTGTTCCTTGTCGCCATCTATTTTCTTGTAACCGTAAGGCACAGTGGAGGAGATACGCATTCCCTTTGAAGCTTTCATTTCATTAACAGCACGGATTTTCTTTGAGGTCTGTGCCGCATACCACTCGTTAAAAATGTTATGAAACGGCATCATTTCTGTTCCCATGCCTTTCGTGGTATCTACATTTTCCTGTATGGCTATGAAGTTGACGCCCAAGGTAGGGTAAACTATTTCCGTATAGTGACCGCAAAGTAAATGCTCTCTGCCAAAACGGGATAAGTCTTTTACAATTACAGTTGATACTTTACCGGCTTCAATGAGATTTTCCATTTCCTGAAAGCCGGGTCTGTTAAATGTTGTTCCGCTGATTCCGTCGTCAACAAAGAATTGCGGATGTAAATATCCGTTTTTCTTTGCGTATGTCATCAGGATTTCCTTTTGATTTGATATTGAATTACTTTCACCCTCTAAATTATCATCTTGAGATAAGCGACAGTACAGAGCGGTGATTTTTTCTTCTTGCCCTTGTATATTTTTGTTTGTTGCCATAAATTATATGCTCCTTTCAGTGACAACAGGGCATTGCAATGTAATTGTATTTTACGCTTGCAATGCCGCAGTGTCGATTGTACGGACTTACGCTGTTTTTAATTCGGTCAGCAAATCTTCAAATTGCTGAAGCACATTTTCTCTGCCCTTGGGATTGAAATGTGTGCTGACTTCGTAGGTTGTGCCGCCGATTTTCATAAAAAACGGCTTATCGTTTTTTTCAAAATATTTTGAATATATTGAAGTATTCTTATCTGTCATCGTTCATCCCT
>CAVFQD010000029.1:0-22859 GCA_963624605.1 Eshraghiella crossota
AGCTATAGAAAATCTTGCAAGCCTGTTCTCTCGTTATCGGGTCGCCTACGCCGAAGCGACCGTCCGCATAACCCGAGAGAATTTTGTTATTCTTTGCCCATGCTATCGCAGCGGAATAATAATCGTTTGTCGGAACATCCGCAAAGCCGCCGTTCTCTCCTTCATATACCGAAAGATCCGCTCCTGCAATTCTCGAGAGAAGAACTACGAAGTCCTGTCTTTGAATGTTGTCGGCAGGTCCGAAAGTGCCGTTGCCGTAGCCCTTTAAGTAGCCTTTACTTACATTAAACGCTATTGCGTTATAATACCAAGCCTCATTTGCAACATCAGGAAAGATAATTTCAGGAAGCTCAACGAACGCAAATCCGTTATCGTTTGCATATCTCTCTGCTTCCGAACCGCTTACGCCGTAAACCGTGAATCCGTCAACCTTTGCGTACTCGTAATCTTCGCCATTCTCTTTATAATAATATCCGAAAGCAAGCTCATCAATTGTCGTTACGCTGTCGGGAACACTTACGCTTTTAATCGAAGTGCAGTTGTAAAACGCACTCCAACCTATATATTCAACACCGTCCGAAATTGTTACCTTGCCGATTGAGTAACATCCTGAAAATGCCCAGTCTCCGATTGAATTCACACCGCTGCAAATCGTAACATCAGTCATCGAGGAGCAATCGCTGAACGCCGACTCTTCAACCAGATATACGCTGCCTGGAATTGTAACGCTTTTAAGTGAAATACAGCCGATAAACGCCCATCTGCCTATGTGAGCAACACCGTCTGAGATTGTTAGGCTTTCAAGAGCCTCACAACTGTTGAAAGCCATTTCATATATTTCCTCAACGCTGCCCGGAATTGTCACGCTTTTAAGCGACTGTGCAAGCGAAAATGCACTTCTGCCTATGCGCTCAAGGCTGTCGGGGAAGGTTACGCTCTCAAGATACTCATTGTTAAGAAAAGCATAGTCACATATGAGGTCAGTGCCTGCGGGCACGGCATACTGTGTATCCTTTTTACCCTGCGGATAAACAAGCAACGAATTACCGGTAAACAACACGCCGTTCTTTGAAGAATATACTCCGTTGCTCTCGTTAACACTTATGCTTTCAAGCGACGGGCACCGATAAAACGGGGTTTCGCCCATATATGCCACTGTTTCGGGAAGCGTAACGCTTACAAGGTCTTGGCAGTAAGAAATTGCGCAGTCGGCAATATTTACCGTGCCGTCCTTAACCGTAAAATTTGTTCCGACATCCTCGTTGACGCCAATCAAATATTTTTCTATGTAAAGCGCGCCGTTTTCCCATCTGCTTTCGTCATTATAATAAGCCGTTTCGTCAAACACGCCGTTTCCTATATACTCAATTCCGTCGCCGAGAGTTATATTCTCGAGAGCGGTGCAATAGAAAAACGCAGAATTTCCTATATGCTTCACACTGTCGGGAAGCGTAATGCTTTCAAGTCCGTAACAGAACTCAAAGGCTTCGTTTTCTATAATTTCAACTCCGTCCGGAACGGTTACAGTCGTAAGGTTCGTGCAATACTGAAAGCACTGTCATAAATCTCCCTTACGGTATATCCGTCGATTTCGGACGGAATAACGAGATTTTCCGCAAAACCGTTGTAATTTGTGATTCCGATAACATCCCCGTCGAGGAGCTCATAATCAAAATCTCTTGTTTGGTCGTCTGATGCAAACGAACTTACCGCCATAAGCGGCAGTGATGTTATTATCATCAAAAGCGATAATAACAGCGAAATAAATTTTTTTGACCTTTTCATTTATAGGCCTCCTGCTGTAAATTTCAACTATATTATATTATGCAGCATTTTTACTGTCAACAAAAAAGCATTCAGCCATGTAACAATAAAAGTCCCGTCCTATCGGCAATATCCGTCATACATTTGTCAGTAATATGAATTGCAGGTCAGAGAGAGCCTATGTTTGTGCGTGATTTTTAATTTGTATATCACCGTAGGGACAGCCCTCGCGGCTGTCCGAATTTCATATCAAATCTGCTTAGTGTTTCCGCCCCATCTCCGAGGGGGCTGTCATTTTTTGCAAAAAATGACTGGGGTAGTTTTTCACAGTTTGATACAACCTATTTTAACTCCTTCAGTTTCGCTTCGCTCAACAGCTCCCTCGTTAGGGAGCGGAACTTCTCGAGTAATTTCGTATTTATTGACGGACAGGGGCGAGCCCTGTCACTACGCTGTTCGCTATAAATTTTAATCCGTGCGAAGCACCCGCACTTCTTCACTATTCACTTTTCACTCTTACCTCGCCCAAAGGGCGTTGCCCCTGCCCTACGGGTACGCATAAAATTTCACGCCCCGAACGGAAATTTTCGTTCGGGGCGTGGTTTGTTATTATTCTCTTACGCTCTTTTTGCCATTTCGTTATCGTGGGCAAGAGCTTTAAAAGCGCAGAAAAAATCTTTTATTAAATCTCAACTAAACTTTAATTAAAAATCACTTCGCGAGCCTGTTCTTTGACCTCTTTTGATGTTGCAAACGGAATTCTTGTTGTGTATTGCTTTTTGTATGCAATCATTTGATTAATCGGCCATTGGAAGATTTCTCTGTTCCATGTATTGACAGTATCATTATACACTTCTCTTGCGGCTGTAATTTCTCGCTGTAAATAGCTGTTTTGTTGCATTGCATCGGCAATTTCCTGATGCGCTTTCAATTCCGGATAGTTTTCAACAGCCAAATTGATAGACTTGCCTATCCCGTCCAATTGAGCAGAAATATTATTTCTTTCGCTATCGTCGCCGATTCCGCTGCGATACTTTGCAATCTCTTTAAATGTATCTTTATCCAAATCAATTGCCTTATCAAGCAGTTTAGCGCAATTCTGCAATATCACAACCCTTTGTTCCAAATAATTATCTATCGTCGAACTGTCGTGCTGCAATTTTTGTTCCAACTGGTTAAGGTAGCTTTCTCTTTTCTTTTTAACGATAAAAAATATCAGTCCGGGAATTATACAACAAATCCACAAAAGGATTTCAATTATAATAGCACTTGATGACTTCGGCACAAGCAATGATTTATTAATAACGCCGACATCTCTTCCCTGCTCAAGGACTGGATCTGTTAACTCGTTTAAATTGTTTGCCATAAAACATTCTCCTTAATAAATATTTATATCACTCTTGCAAGAATAGAATGATAAAATGTATGTGGACTTTGAGTTTGCGAATATTCGCTGTGCCTGAATTGACAGTCGCTAAGCTTAAGCTCCTGCAGTTTTACATTTGATGTTTTTTCAACAGGAATATATTCGAACCATTCAACAGGGACATCGTGATAATGCCTGTCACCGCCACGAACAGGAATATAATCCACTCGTTTAACCGCTTCGTATGCATGTGATTTTACTGAAATGTAATCCACATTATTTTCCGAACGCTCAAGCCTTGTTTTTAAGATTGCAGGAGTATCTGCTCTATCATCAATCAAGCCTTGATTGCAAAGCCTGTTTACCAAAACTTCGGCTTCACGAACAGTGTAATTGCGTGAGTACGATTTTTTATAAATGTATTCTCTCGGCTTGTGCTGCTGATATAACGGTATTGACAGCAACGGTGCAAAATCAAAATAAACAGACTCAAAATATTCCTCATTAAGCTTTATAAACGCATCCTTACACATTCGAATATCATAAAAGCTATACTGACTTGAATCAATATTAAAATTCCAATTTTGCAAATGCTCGGACACCACTTCATTTATACATCTGTCTTTATGTATATCAAAATCATCACCAAATGGCGATGTTTCTTTAATCAAGTTCAAAATATTTTTTTGTGCAAGCGGCGTAAACAAAAGTCTGAACTCAACCTCATTATCACGATTTTCCGCTCCGAAAACAGCATCAAACTCCTCATTTCCGAGTCCGGTAAAACCTTTTGACATATCCTTTTTCATTTTCTTTTTAATTTGCTTTATTTTGGATTTTACAAAGGATCTTTGTTTTTTCTCAGATAATTGCTCAAAATGAGTTTTTTCTCGTGAAAATGACAGATTCGGTGCCGCTTCGTTTCCATATATCAAACTGTTTGAGTAGTAAAAATACGGCAGAGGTTTAACCACTCTTGCATGTAGAACTTCTGAACGATGAACTTTAACACGCTCTCCCCTCGAGTTTACTGTGTACTCCGTCCATTCGATTAAAAGTGACCCTGTATAGGTTTTTTCAGTCCATGTTTGTGATAACCGTCTTTGAAAAATGAACGGATTGCCGACGATCTCCCCCGACATAATACCGATTGTCGAAGTTTTCTCTCCATCTTGCTCAGCATATCCGTACTTTCCGCTCAAATAGTCAAATCTCCGCATATCATAATTTTTATCTATATTAAGCGTTGGAACAGTCATTTGTACAAGTCTTCTCGTTACATCACTATCCAACAAATCCAAAAACGGTGATATCAGGGACTGTGCGCATTGATATGCGGAATCCGCCTTTTGCTTAGTGTCGGAAAGTTCCGTTTCTATTAACGATATTCTCTTTTTAACAACAAGCTGACTTATCAAAAAAGGAACAATTGCCACGGGGACAGAAAAAAACAACAACTGATAATACGAAACGGCAAATATTAGTATTGAAGTCGCAACTCCAACAATTCCAAGAAAAGTCAAAAACTTTTTAATTGTTTTTTTTGATTTTAATTTTTTCTCAATTCCATTAGCTTCTTGACAAAACGCCATGTAATCATCGGCTGCTTTTATATTTTCATCAACACTGATTTTTGAATCCGATACCAGCTTGTCAAAATACTCCTTTGTATTTTTTGAAAAGAGGTTTTTATAAACCGTTTGATATGCCATTCCAGGTTCAAGTAATATATTTTCATCATCCATATCAAACTCTCTCCTCGTAAATCTTATTGTTTTACAAGACAATTATAGCATATTAAAATTTTGTTTGCAACACTTGTAAAACAACCAAGATTTATGTCGAATATTGCTATCATTCATAAGTTCTTTGACATAATGCCAAGTGTTTTTGCCCCACACCATAACGCAAGCTGTACCGATAATATTGCTCCGGCTTTGTCTGTAAAACCGCACGCTTGCAAAGAATTATACTACGATGTGAAGCATTCTTCAAAAATTGCTCCATAAACAACACCGTCCTATCGGCAAGACCTGTCCTACACTGTCAATAAGTAGGAAATTGCCCAAGAAGTCCGCTTCATCTCCGAAGGAGCCTATGCTGGTCAGCTGCAAGGGCTGTCTATACAGGTACGCATAAACTTTCACGCCCCGAACGGGAATTTTCGTTCGGGGCGTGGTTTGTTATTATTCTCTTATGCTCTTTTTGCCATTTCGTTATCGTGGGCAAGAGCTTTTTGGCGAGCATCTTCGAGCATCATCGACTTGACCTTCATAAGTCTTGTCGTGGAGCTTCTCTCGTTCTCGTCAAGCTTCATTGTAATGTATTTTATCGTGTCCTCATATCTCGGAATCATAACATGCTCCAGGGCGTTTACCCTGCGGCGTGTCTTTTCGATTTCGGCAGACATCAGCTGACACGACTTTTCGACCTCGGCAAGCCTCAGCATAAGCGGCATAATGTCGGAAAGCGACTTTACAGCCTCGTCAAGGTCGGTTGATGTGAACGCAAAGCCGTAAGAGTATATATCCGCCTCGTCCGCCGTTTTGAACTTTGCGTCAAATACGGGAAGCTTTACGCTCATTACATTTTTTTCGTCAACATCAAGAGACATCTCCTGCATAGGCATCATAAGCGCAACATCCAACGCCGAATCGCTCATTACCGAGCGAGCAACGGACATATGGGCGTTTGCCTGCTTTATTCCGTCCTCGACCTGCCGCCTCAGCTCCTTGTTCTCACGCACAAGCTCAAGGAAACGGCGCATAAGCTCATCTCTTTTGTCTTTGAGAAGTTTATGACCCCTGCGTGCCGTAACAAGCTTACGCTTCAGATTGGTAAGCTCCATACGGGTGGGGTTTACATTCATTACTGCCATAATATCAGTTCCTCGGATTTCCGTTACTTCTTATCGTAGTATTCGTCAAGGAGTTCGTCGCTGACACGCTTCAATTCGCTTCTCGGGAATATTCTCAAAAGGCGCCAGCCTATATCAAGCGTTTCCTCGATAGTTCTGTCCGTGTCGAAGCTCTGATTAACATATTCCTTTTCAAACTCGTCGGCAAACCTTGCATAGAGCTTATCCATATCCGTCAAAGCCGCTTCGCCGAGGACTACCATAAGCTCTTTTGCGTCCTTACCTCTTGCGTATGCCGAGAAGAGCTGGTTCATTGTGTTTGAATGGTCCTTTCTCGTCTTACCCTCGCCGATACCCTTGTCTTTAAGTCTCGAAAGCGACGGAAGAACATCGATAGGCGGCATAATTCCCCTACGGTAAAGGTCACGGGAGAGGATAATCTGACCCTCCGTGATATATCCCGTAAGGTCGGGAATGGGGTGGGTCTTGTCATCCTCGGGCATTGAAAGGATGGGTATCATAGTGATACTGCCCTCTTTGCCCTTCTGTCTGCCTGCACGCTCGTAAATCGATGCAAGGTCGGTGTACATATATCCGGGATAGCCTCTTCTGCCGGGGACTTCCTTTCTTGCGGCGGAAACCTCACGCAATGCGTCCGCATAGTTTGTGATGTCCGTCATAATAACAAGAACATGCATACCCTTGTCAAAAGCAAGATATTCCGCAGCGGTAAGCGCCATTCTCGGCGTTGCTATTCTTTCGATTGCGGGGTCGTTTGCAAGGTTCGAGAACATAACCGTTCTGTCGATAGCACCCGTCTCCTTAAAGGAACGGATAAAGAAGTTCGACTCCTCGAATGTGATACCCATTGCCGCAAAGACAACGGCGAATTTTTCATCCTTGCCTCTTACCTTTGCCTGCCTTGCAATCTGCGCCGCAAGCTGAGCATGCGGAAGACCCGAAGCCGAGAAAATCGGAAGCTTCTGACCTCTTACAAGTGTGTTAAGTCCGTCGATAGCCGAAACGCCCGTCTGTATAAACTCCTGCGGATATGCTCTTGCGGCAGGGTTCATCGGAAGTCCGTTAACGTTCATTCTCTTTTCGGGAATAATTTCGGGGCCGCCGTCAATGGGTCTGCCCAAGCCGTCAAAGACTCTGCCGAGCATATCCTCCGACACGCCGAGCTCCATCATTCTTCCCAAAAATCTTACCTTACTGTTTGAAAGGTTGATACCCGTCGAGGGCTCAAACAACTGAACAAGCGCATCCGTGCCGTTTATTTCAAGCACCTTGCAACGCCTTGTTTCGCCGTTTGCAAGCTCAATTTCGCCGAGCTCGTCATATTTGACATTTTCAACCTCACGGACGAGCATAAGAGGACCTGTTACTTCTTCTACGGTTCTGTATTCCTTAGGCATCAGAATTCCTCCTTTGCATTGACAACCCCGGCGATTTCCTTGGCAAGCCGCTCAAGTATTTCCTTGTATTCGCCGTCGGTGTTTTCTTCTTTTACATACTTAAATCTGCCGATTGCCTCTCTTACGGGGATTGCGACAAGCTTTTCAATGTCTGCGCCCTTTTCGAGAGCTTCGTTGGCTTCGTCAAAATACGAGAGCACAAGGCTCATCATATAATACTGCTTTTTAAGCGAGGAATAGGTGTCAACCTCATGGAACGCAAGCTGATGTAGGAAATCCTCACGGATACTTCTCGCCGCCTCCATTTTAAGTCTGTCAGCAGGCGAAAGTGCGTCCATACCGACAAGCTTGACTATCTCGTCAAGCGAAGCCTCGTCGGAAAGTATGCCCATCATCCTCGTTCTCATCTTTGTCCAATCGGGGTTTACGGTTTTATTAAACCATGCTCCGAGGTCGTCCGCATAAAGCGAATATGAGGTAAGCCAGTTGATAGCGGGAAAGTGTCTCTTGTAAGCAAGCGACGAATCGAGGCCCCAGAACACCTTGACAATTCGCAGCGTAGCCTGTGAAACGGGCTCCGAAATGTCGCCGCCGGGAGGCGATACCGCGCCGATTACCGAAAGCGCACCCTCCTGTTCCTTTGAGCCGAGAACCTCTACCCTGCCCGCACGCTCATAGAATTGTGCAAGTCTTGAACCGAGATATGCGGGATAACCCTCTTCGCCCGGCATCTCTTCAAGTCGTCCCGACATCTCACGAAGAGCCTCAGCCCAACGGGAGGTCGAGTCAGCCATAAGCGCTACCGAATATCCCATATCTCTGAAATATTCCGCTATTGTGATACCTGTATAAATCGAAGCCTCACGCGCCGCAACGGGCATATCCGAGGTGTTTGCGATAAGCACCGTTCTCTCCATAAGAGATTTGCCCGTATGGGGGTCGATAAGCTCGGGGAATTCGTTAAGAACGTCGGTCATTTCGTTGCCGCGCTCGCCGCAGCCGATATATACAACTATATCCGCCTCTGCCCATTTTGCAAGCTGATGCTGTGTAACGGTCTTACCGCTTCCGAACGGTCCGGGGATAGCCGCAACGCCGCCCTTTGCTATCGGGAAGAGCGTATCGATAACCCTCTGACCCGTGATAAGCGGCATATCGGGCGGAAGCTTTTTTTTGTAGGGTCTGCCCCGTCTTACGGGCCACTTCTGCATAAGCTTCAACGGAACGCTCGTGCCGTTTTCCGTTTCGACTGCGCCGATTTTTTCTTCAACCGTGTAGTCACCCTCTTTAATCGACTTGATTTTTCCCTTGACGCCGAACGGAACCATTATTTTGTGCCTTACGATGTCGGTCTCCTGAACATATCCCACCTCGTCTCCTGCCGTCACCTCATCGCCTGCGGAAACGGTCGGATAAAAATGCCATTTGATGTCTCTCGGAAGCGACGGAACCTCAATACCTCTTGTGAGGTTGTTGCCCGTCAGCTCCATTATCTTTTCAAGCGGTCTTTGAATACCGTCGAATATTCCTTTTATAAGTCCGGGTCCCAATTCAACGCTCAAGGGCTCGTTGGTTGACTCAACGGGCTCCCCCGTTCCGAGACCTGCGGTGTCCTCATATACCTGAATGGAAGCCTTATCGCCGTGCATTTCAATGATTTCGCCTATAAGCCTGTGTTCGCTTACGCGGACAACGTCGAACATATTGGCGTCTCTCATATTCTCAGCCACGACAAGCGGACCCGATACCTTTAAGATTGTACCTTTACTCATTTATTTTTACCACCCTTCAAGGTTTGGTTTACTTTACAATGTCAGAGCCTACCGCTCTTTCGACAAACTGACTTACCTGCTTCATTCCTACGCCCGTGTTTCCGTAAACTCCGGGTATGGGAATAATTGCCGGCAAGGGTCTGTCCTTATATCTTTCGATTTCCGCGCCCATCTGCGAATAAACCGCTTCGGTTATAAATATGACCGCATAGCCGCCGTCCGCAAGATGTCGGAGAGTCTTTATTGTTGCAACCGTATCATCGTCGGTCGGGAAAATGTCAATACCGATGCTCGCAAAGCCGTAGATACTGTCCCTGTCGCCCATTGCGGCAATTTTATACATACAGCTCACGCATCCTTTCCCTTATGACCTCGTTTGAAACCTCGCTCAATTTTGCCGAAAGAATAATTCTCAGACATTTTATCTCAATTTCGTTTGCAACATAATAAGCCGCAAGCGGACTTATGCCAAACACTGTCATCTTCGCCTGCTTAACGGTTCTGATAAGTCTGTCGTCGCAGAGCTTTTCAAATGCCGAGGTTCCGTTTTCAAGTGCCTTTGCATACTCCGAAAAGCCGACGGAAACAAGATATTCGGAAAATTCGCCCTCCGAGCCCGTTGCAGCCGCAACAAGTCCGTCCTTTGGAAGCAGCGGGCTTCCGCAAATCGCATTTTTGGCAAAGCTTTCGTTTTTCTTTGTCCCGATACAGCGGTACGCCGTTTTCAAATCACACGCCGCACACATTTCGTAAGCGTATTTTTTGAGCGTTTCGTCCGTCTCCTTCTCAGCGTAGGAAAGTATCGCTTTGAGCGTGCCGACATCGACGATTATGTCGCAGTACTGACCGTTACCCGTTTTTGTAACGGTGTCGAAAGCCTTTTCGGCGGTTTCTCTCATAATTTCGGGCAAATCGGCAAAGTGCCTGCTTTTAACGCTTTCAAGCATTTTTTCGGGGTCGTAAACGCACGGAGAAACAAAATATTTCCTTGCGTCGTCGTTTATAACCTCTGATTTTATGATTGCTTTCAAATTCTGGAAATCGTTTTTGATTATCAGCATATCAAGGCTTTCCGCCTCGGGCGCACTTTTTTTCACTCTGTCCCAGACCTGCGAAAGCCTGTCGTCGAGCATTTTTGAAAAATCGTTGCCGTTCGGCTTTTCATAGCCCTTTTCCGTCAAAAACGAAATTGCCTTTTTATAATCGGGAGCGTTGATTAACTGTTCCAAATCGGACTCTTTAAGGAGCGACTCCTCGCCGGCGCGCAGTGCAGACACCGCAAAAAGATAGTCCTGTGTTTTCATAACGCTTCCCTCCTTTATCAGTTGAATAACATTTCATTGAGAGTGTCTCTCAATTCATCCTTTTTCGCCGAAGCTATGGCGTCAAAGGAACAGTTTATGTCTATATCTCCATAGACAAGGATAAATCCGCTGTCAATATCGGTGCTCTTTCCGAGGGATATTTTATATCCCCTTTTAAGCGCATTATTTATACTGTCGATGAAATTCGACGGTATTTTCTCCGTATCCTCTTTTGAAAGGCGCAATACGCCCTCGCCCTTTCTGACATTTTTAAGAATAAGTCCTTTAAGGATTTCAAAATACTCCTTTTTCGGCAAAGCCTTGATAACCTCAAGCGCTCTGTCAAGGGTCGAGCTTATGATTTCAAGCTTGCCCTCAAGAACCATTCTGTTCTTTGTCATTGAAACGGCGGCTTCAATTGCGGCGTCCGAGTCGGCAACCCTTTTGTCAACCGAAGCTTTGGCGTTTTCTACGTCCTTTTGAGCCTTGGCGGTGGCGGCGTTGATAATCTCCTGCGCCTGCCTGTCCGCCTGTTCGGTTATTTCACGGCAGCGGTCGTTTGAATCCTGTTCTATTGCAGAAAGTATCTTTTCAAGACCTGTCATAGAAATAACTCCTTAGAAGTTTAATCTTAAAACGAAGAGAATGGAAATAAGAAGTGCAAGCACGGCGTATGTCTCAACCATTGCCGCAAGAACCATTGCCTTGCTCTGCTCCGCAGGCTTCTTTGCAACAACCGAAACGCCGGAAGCCGCTACCCTCGCCTGTCTGAGAGCCGAAAAATATCCCACAAACGCCATCGGCAGACAAGCCGCAAGAACCTGAAGTCCCTGTGCGGGAGTGAGGTCTACGGGAGTACCGCTCAAAAGCTTGATTTTAATCATTACCATAATAGCGGTAATGAAGCCGTAAAGTCCCTGCGTACCGGGAAGAATCTGAAGAATAAGAACCTTTGTGAATTTTGACGGATCCTCGGAAATAAGACCTGCGGCAGCCTCGCCTACCATACCTACGCCCTTTGCCGAGCCAATACCGCTCATAAGTGCCGCAAGCGCCGCACCGACAATAGCAAATACCAAACCTAAATTAGCCATTATAATTTTCCTCCTTGAGTTTGAATGTTGTTGAATTTACTTTAAGAGGGTTAAAGGCTCTTCCGCCGCCCTCGTAAAACCTTGAGAAAAACTCGACATACTGCAAGCGGTTCGTATGAACATATGCGCCGATAATATTTATGCCGAAGTTGATTGCGTGTCCGACAACGAACACAATTATAAACAATACGGTTTTTACAGCCATATTTTCGGGAAGCGTACCCATAAGGTTTACAACGCTTCCGATGATGCCTGTTACAAGCCCGAGCGCCAACAGTCTCGAATATGAAAGCACATCGCTCAAATATCCCGATATTGTGTTGTAGAGTGCATAAAGACCCGAGCCGAGCTTTCCGAATATTCCTTTTGACGCGCGTCCCGCCGTAAGAACAATAAGCACCACGCCGACAAGAGCGCAATACTTACCGACCGTTTTGACAATATCGGGTATATCGATTATCATACCCGCGCATATCGGAGCCGCTCCGCCGACAGCAAGATAAACCGAAAGCACATCGCATATCGCTCCGAGCTTATCGCCCTGACGCCATTCGAGATACCCCTTTACGGCAAGTCCGACAAACAGATGAACTATGCCGAACAGGAAGCACCAGAGCATTGTAAGCATAAGGTCGTCTCCCTGCGGGTTGAGCCATACATACAGCCGCATTTCGGGAAGCCCGAGATAGTTTGTTCTGATAATATTTATTAAATCTCCGAAGAAGCTGCCGAACATAATTCCCCAGAACATTGTTGATATGCCGCAGAAGAAATACATCAGCACCGTTTTTCTCTTATTGCCCTCAGGTTTGCATTTAATCAAAATAAACGCCGTGGCAATTACCATCAAAAGTCCGTAACCGGCGTCCGAAAACATCATTCCGAAGAACAGATAATAGAAAAACGACATTATCGCATTCGGGTCAATATCGTTCTTTCCCGGCAGAGAGTACATTTCGGTAATCCCCTCAACGCCCGAAGCAAACGCATTGTTTTCAAGCAGGACAGGTGTATCCTCGTCCTCATCGGGTTCCGAAAGCGTTATGGCGACGGTAAACCTGTTTTCAAGCTGTTCGGCCGTCTTTTTCGCATACTTTTCGGGGATATATCCCGAAAGATACAAAACATTATCCGAGAGCGAAACCTTTTTGAACTGCTCGTACTTGTCAACCCTCATTGTGAAATAATCAATAAGGAAGCTGATATTTTCATGTTCAGATGCCATATCGGCTATCTCAGTCTGCGTTTTGGAAATCTGCTCGTCCAAATCGTTGATACGGGTGCTGTTTTCCCTGATAATCTCCCCCGGAGTCTTGTCCGAAAGCTCCGTAGGCTTAACAAAACCCATAGAGCGTAACGCCTCGTTTACCGTGTCGGCGTCCTTTTTAAGGCACATAACCGCCGCACACGACTGCATTTCGGAAGTATAAACGACCTCCGTTTCGACAGCCTCCGTCTGCGGAATACGCTCTGCCAACGCCGCTTTAAGCGTTGCGTCGGTCTGACTGTCGGGAAATGTTCCTATAAGCACCGTAACATATTTCGTGGGCGTAAACCTCGTCGGTATGTCAAGGTCTTTCCAAACCTCAAGCGCCTCGTTTGAAGTCCTGCGCCGTATCTGTTCGGCTTTTGCATCGTCAACAGACCTTTGCATTTTCAGGATTTCATAGCACTTGTTCATTGTCTTATCGGCTTCCTCCGACATTTCAAGAAACCTTGACAGTGCCATTTCCTTGGGAGGCTTGAACGAATCGACAATCGATTTCTTTTCCGGTGCATAACGGGAAAGCGTTTCCTTGGCTTCCTTTGCCGTCTGCGTAAACTTTTCAAGCTGGGATATATTATAGTCCGTGTCGGGGTTCAACATTCCGTCGGGAACCTCGTGACTTGTAAGCTCCACAATGCCCTTGCGCTGTAAAAAGTCAATAACCTTTTTACTTTCGCTCATCATTGAAACAAGCTCGATTTTTTCCATTTTGAGTTTTGCCGTATGTCATCACCTCGTTTCCTGTGTAATTTAATACCGTAAATTCATCGGCTCAGTCAACAATTATGCTCCTGACCGTACCGACCGTTTCGGAAAACTTTGCGTCCGCCTTGCCTTTGAGAACCCCGACCAAAGCACGGGCGTCCATTTCCGCTTCGGCAACAGCCTTTTGACGGCGTTCGTCCGAGAGCCTAAGCTGTTCGCTTTCGTACTCTTCGATTTCCCTGAGAGCGTCAAGCTCAATCTGCTTTGCTTTCTGCTTAGCTTCGTCAATAATTTTTGCCGCCTGCTCGTTTGCCGCCTGCTCGTTTGCCGCTGTCTCGTGTTCCTTTGACAGTACCTCGTCAAGCATTTTTGCTGCCATCGGCTTCACCTCTTTTTCCCTTTAGTGATATATTATATTTATAGTATAACATAACCGAAATAATATTAACACATTTTTTCCGACAGTTTATTAAGCATTTATGAATTTGAGTGATTATTTTATAGAAAGATGTTGAATAATGTACAATTTTATAGTATAATTGCTTATATGTTAATCGGCTTCAAATAATATCAGGGAGTGTTATCAATGGAAACTCAGAAAATCGACGGCAGAGTCAGACGCACCAAAAAGCTTTTGCGCGAAGGTCTTACAAAGCTTATGAAGGAAAAAAGCATCAAAAAGATTTCCGTTCGTGAGCTGTCGGACCTCGTAGAAATAAACAGAGGCACATTTTATTTGCATTACAAGGATATTTTCGACCTTGTCGAGCAAATTGAAAACGAGCTTTTTGAAGAGTTTGAAAACATTATAAATCAATATTCCTCGGCGCCGCGCAATTCAAGTCCGTATCCGATTTTTGTCGACTGCTGCAGGTTCCTCGAAAACAACAAGGACATCTGCTCGGCTCTTCTCGGAAGCAACGGAGATATAGATTTTACAATGAGACTGAAAAAGTTTATGTCGAAGCGCTGCTTTGAGGAATTCACACGCTACAACAAAACAGCCGCTTTCAAAGACGAATATAACTACATATATTCCTATTTTGAAGCAGGCGCGGTCGGTATTGTAAGATATTGGCTTGCAGACACCTCAAGCAACAGAAAAACGCCCGAGGATGTTGCGCTCATGCTTGACCTTTTGTTCACAAAGGGCTTTTCGGGCTTTGAAAACTAATTGTTTTGCAGGGATATTTATGACAGAACTTCTTATTAAGCTTTTTGTCGGAGACGGCAAAAGCGTCAAGGACCCGAAGGTGAGAAGCGCATACGGTAAATTAAGCGGTGCGGTCGGTATTGCGGTAAACCTTATTTTGAGTGCCGCAAAATTCCTTGTGGGGCTTCTCACGGGCAGCATCACCGTTACCGCAGACGCTGTAAACAACTTATCCGACGCAGGCTCTTCGATAATCACTCTTTTCGGCTTTAAGCTTTCGGAAAAGCCCGCAGACAAGGAGCACCCTTACGGGCACGGCAGAATTGAATACATATCGGCGCTTACGGTTTCGATTTTCGTTATAATTATGGGCGTTGAGCTTCTCAAAAGCTCGGTTGAAAAAATCAGAACGCCGGAGACAATTGATTTCAATTACATTGCTGTCGGCGTGCTTGTACTTTCAATATTCGGCAAGCTTTGGCTTGCATTTTTTAATTGGAAGCTCGGCAAAAAAATCAACTCTACCGCCACTAAGGCAGTTGTAACGGACAGCCTCTCCGACACTGCCTCAACCTTTGTTGCCCTTGTTTCGCTTATAGTTTCGCACAAAACCGGCTTTAACTGCGACGGCTACTTCGGTGCTGCGGTATCGCTTTTGATACTTTGGTCGGGAATTTCGCTTGTCAAAGAAACGCTCGCTCCGCTGCTCGGTCAGCCGCCCGAAAAAGAGTTTTACGAGCAGATAAAAAAAGAGATTATGTCATATGACGGCATAGTCGGTGTGCACGACCTTATCATCCATGACTACGGTCCGTCAAGGCTTTTTGCCTCCGCACACGCAGAAGTGCCTGCGGATGTCGACATAATGCAAAGCCACGACACCATCGACTTAATCGAGCATGAAATCAAGAAAAAATACGGTATGCTCATTTCAATTCACCTTGACCCTATAGTCGTAAACGACGAGAGAATCAACGAGCTTCACGAGCTGACTGAAAAAGCGGTCAAAGAGATAAATCCCGAATTTTCAATTCACGACTTCCGTGTTGTCGACGGCACAACACACACAAATTTAATCTTTGATGTTGTCGTTACATATGACGAAAAACGCTCACCGTCGGAAATAACAAGCCTGATAAGCGAAAAATTAAACAAAATAGACGAAAGATTTTTCTGTGTTATCACTGTTGATTATTCATTTGACTGAAATTAAAAAAATACTAAAAAACCCTTTTATATTTTGTCGAAATATAGTAAAATATATTCGTTAAAAATTGCCGCATTGCAGGAGGAAAATAAAATGCCCGATTACACAGAAGAATTTACTAACATTCCCTACGGTCCTTTAGGCATCATCGCTTTGCCGGGATGTGAGGAGCTTGCAGAAAAAATCGACCGTTACATTGTCAAGTGGCGTGCGCAGAAGCAGTCCGAGCACAAGCACAGCATCGCATTCGCAGGCTATGAAAAGGACACTTACCTTATTAACGCTTCATTCCCCCGTTTCGGAACAGGTGAAGGCAAGGGTACGCTCTTTGAGTCTGTCAGAGGCTACGATATTTTCATTGTTGCCGATGTGTTCAATTACGGTCTTACCTATAAAATCTACGGTCAGGATGTACCTATGAGTCCCGACGAGCACTATGCAAACCTTAAAAGGGCAATTTCCGCTATCGGCGGCAAGGCTCACAGAATTACCGTTATTATGCCCATGCTTTACGAGGGCAGACAGCACAAGCGTTCAACAAGAGAGTCTCTTGACTGCGCCCTTGCGCTGCAGGAGCTTTGCAACACAATGGGCGTTGACAACATCATCACATTTGACGCTCACGACCCGAGAGTTCAGAACGCAATTCCGCTTAAAGGCTTTGAAAATGTTCAGCCTGTTTACCAGATGATTAAATCGCTTGTAAATCATGTTGACGACCTTCAGCTTGACAACGACCATATGATGGTTATCTCCCCCGACGAGGGCGGTATGGGCAGATGTATTTATTATTCAACCGTACTCGGTCTTGACCTCGGTATGTTCTACAAGCGCAGAGATTACTCAAAAATCGTAAACGGCAGAAACCCGATAGTTGCTCACGAATTTCTCGGTGCAAATGTCGAGGGTAAGGACGTTATGATTGTTGACGATATGATTTCCTCGGGCGAGTCAATGCTTGAGGTTGCAACAAAGCTTAAAGAGCTCGGCGCAAAGAGGATTTTCATTTTCTCGGCATTCGGTCTTTTTTGCGAGGGACTCGACAGATTTGACGAATTTTATGAAAAGGGTCTTATCGACAAGGTGTTCACGACAAACCTTGTTTACAGAACTCCCGAGCTGTTAAAGCGCGAATGGTTCTGTGAGGTTGATATGTCAAAGTATGTCGCTTACATCATCGACACCCTCAATCACGATATGTCAATCAGCAGCCTTCTTGACCCGGCTGACAGAATTTACGCATTCCTTGAAAAAAGAGGAATAAAGAAATAATCAGGCAATACAAAAACGCCGATATGCTCGTTTGAACATATCGGCGTTTTCTTTTACAACCAATTAAAAAATTCCGTAGGTAATAAGCGACATAATCACTCCGGCAACAAAAACACCGAGCGAGATTATCGGCAAAGCACGCTTGAAATCAATTCCCAAAAGCGCAGCCATAAGCGCTCCCGTCCAACCTCCCGTTCCCGGAAGAGGTATTGCGACAAATATCAGCAAGCCCCACGACTTATACCTTAAAATCTTATCCTTGTTTTTTTCGGTTTTTGCTTCAAGCCTGTTAATTATCTTTTCAAAGAACGGATATTTCCGTAAGATTTCAAAAATCTTTTTGATAAAAAGAAGAATGAACGGAATCGGAAGCATATTTCCGATATAGCATATAGCAAACGCTTTCAGAAAGCTGACTCCGAGAAGCCTTGCGGCAATCATACCGCCTCTAAGCTCAAGTATGGGCAAAACGGAAACTATAAAAATCGTAAGTTCCGGCGGAATTTTATCCTGAAACAGGTCAACGAAAAAATGTGCGAGTGTTTCTGCCATAAAAATCTCCTTATATTTTATTTTTGTCAATATACGACTTTGCCAGCGACAATATATCCTTATCGTTCGGATAATTGAGCGTTGAAAGTGCGTTCTCATACCCAAGCCAGATATAATCCTCAATCTCCTCGGGTTGAATAACCGTCTGTATGTCCTTGGTTGTTGCAAGGAAGATAAGCACAGATTTTTCAATCTTTCCTCTTATCGTATATTCGGATTTATGCTTGAAGCCGGGGAAAATGCTTATGTGAATTCCCGTCTCCTCAAGCACCTCCCGCCTTGCGGTGTCCTCATCGGTCTCGCCTTTTTCGACATGGCCCTTCGGGAAGCCCCAGTGACAGCTGCGCTTGTTTTTTATAAGCAAAAATCTGCGTTCGCCGTTTATAAATCTGAAAACGACCGCTCCGCAGGAACGCTCATATAAACATTCTATTGTGTATTCGCCGTCCTTATACATAAACGAAACGGCTTGCTTTATATCGTTAACGATATATTTCTTACTTTTCGGCGACACGACAACATAAACGCCCTGTTTTTCAGGCAATTTAATTACGGCAACAACTCTGCCCTCGAAATTACGGACCGGATGCGTCACACCCATTATATAAGCACCCTTAACAGGAGACCTTGGGTCAAGCCCGCTTTCCACACTTCCGTAATTGAGCCTGTAAACAGTGCCGGTTTTATCGTCGTGAGAGCCCATGGGTATTTCCACCCTCACTCTGACATATTTACCCAGCATACAATGCTCCTTAGAAAAATCTAAAAGTAATTATACATTGTTTTGGGCTTATGTTCAAGATATTTTTGATATTGTGTCGTACCTTTATAAAAATTAACAACTTTTTTGGTAAAATATATTGAGAAAAGACGCTAAATAAGTTAAAATGTGTAATTGACAAAATATTTACGGGAGATGTGAAAATGAATCCTAAGGATTTTAAGTTTGACGACAACGCTTTTGACGATGTTATGAGCTCCTCCGAAGAGGAAAAAAAAGATATAAAAAGCAGTTCCTTTGAGGACGAATTTGAAGATATTTTCAGCGGAAACGATAATAACAGCGATACGGTTTACAGAGATTTCACCGATGAGTATTTTTCTGATGAGCCGTCAGTTTCTCAGCCCTCCGCGGCAAGACGCCCGACGGCACCGGTTGAGAAAAAGCCTTACAGCTACAATTATTCAAAGGCTTCTCAGGAAAAGGCAAGGCGTGTTTCTCAGCAGAGAATACACGATGATGTAATAGAGGAGGATATCTCCTCGGGCAAGCAGCCCCGTGAAAAAAAGACGAAAAACGGCGGCAAGAAGAAAAAGATATCAGGCGGCAAAATTGCCCTTATCATTATTCTCGTTTTGCTTATTGCGTTCGGCGGAATTGCGGGTGCAGGCTACGGTTACGCAAAATCGCTCACCAAAAAGGTAAACTATTCTCCGCTTGAAGCGAATGAATATATTTCCTCCTCGGACTTGAAGCACGATGACGCGGTACGCAATATTCTTCTTATCGGCGTTGACGCAAGAGAGGGCGAGGATGCGGAAAAGACCCGTTCGGACACTATGATGCTCCTTTCCATAGACACGAACAACAAGCAGCTGAAGCTCACTTCATTCTTGCGTGACACATACATTGAAATTCCGGGCTACAAATGGAAAAAGCTCAATGCCGCACAGAGCAGAGGCGGCACGCAGCTGCTTGTGGACACAATTGAATATAACTATAAAATCGATATTGACAACTATATGCTTGTCAACTTTGATATGTTCACCACCATCATTGATTCGCTCGGCGGAATAGATGTTGAGGTTACGGAAAAAGAAGCGAAATACATAAACAGCAAGGACCATATGACAAGCACCGAGGCAAGCGCATTTCCCGAGGATATACAGAGCGGTTCGTCCGTCCATCTTACCGGCGCGCAGGCACTCTGGTATTCAAGAATCCGTTACCTTGACAGTGACTTTATGAGAACCCAGAGACAGAGGAAGGTAATAACCGCCATAGTTAACAAAGCAAAGTCAAATCCGGCGGATGTTGTCGGTATGCTTGACGACATTATGCCGATGATTAAAACCGACCTTTCCTCCGATGAGCTTATGAGCCTCGGAATGAGCGCTCCGAAATACATTTCCTACACTATTGCGCAGCAGCAGATTCCCGCAGACAAAACATATAAAAGCGAAAAGAAGAACGGTGAGTCCGTTCTTTCCATAGACCTTGATGAGAACCGTGAAATTCTTTCAAATTTCATCTATAACAAGGCTGAAGTGACAACGGAAACGACAACCGCAAAGAGCAAGTAAAAACCGTTGAAAACAGTCGGCTTATATGCTATAATAAAATAGTTAATCAGCGCTTAGGGGTATTTCTTTATGAAAAAAGCAAAACTGTCCGTTGTAAACGAGTTCAAGGTCGGCAAAATCGACCCGAGAATATACGGCTCCTTTATCGAGCATCTCGGCAGAGCGGTTTACGGCGGTATCTATGAGCCGGGTCATCCCACGGCGGATGAGGACGGCTTCCGAAAAGATGTTATCGACGAGGTACGCAAGCTTAATGTACCGATTGTCCGCTATCCCGGCGGAAACTTTGTTTCCGGATATAATTGGGAGGACGGAGTAGGTCCCGTTGAGCAGAGGCCGAAACGCCTTGAGCTTGCATGGGGCGTTACCGAGCCCAACAGCTTCGGCACCAACGAATTTATGAAATGGTGTAAGAAAGCCGACACAAGCTGTATGATGGCGGTAAATCTCGGTCTGAGAGGACCTGAGGAAGCAAGAAATCTTGTTGAATACTGCAACCACAAAAGCGGTTCGTATTACAGCGATTTGAGAATTAAGCACGGCGTTAAAGAGCCGCACAACATAAAGCTCTGGTGTCTCGGAAACGAGATGGACGGCGACTGGCAGATAGGTCACAAGACCGCATACGAATACGGCAGAACCGCCTCCGAAGCCGCAAAGGTAATGAAATGGGTTGACCCCGATATTGAGCTCGTTTTGAGCGGAAGCTCGAACCTCGGTATGAAAACCTTCGGTGATTGGGAGCTTCAGACGCTCGACCTCGCATATGACAAGGTCGACTATGTTTCGCTCCACCAATACTATGACAATAAATTGGGCGACACCGACAGCTTCCTTGCCAAGAGTATGGCAATGGACGAGTTTATCAGAACTGTCATTTGCATCTGCGACACCGTCAAGGGTAAAAAGCACTCAAGCAAGCAGATAAACCTCTCGTTTGACGAATGGAATGTATGGTATCACTCAAACAACGATTATGTCGAGAGATGGTCTATGGCGCCTCATCAGCTTGAGGACTATTACAACTTTGAGGACGCACTTCTTGTCGGACTTATGCTTATGACTCTCTTGAAACACGCAGACAGGGTCAAAATTGCCTGTCTTGCACAGCTTGTAAATGTCATCGCTCCGATTATGACCGAAAACAACGGCGGAATTTTCGAGCAGACTATTTTCTATCCCTTTATGCATATGTCAAACTATGCAAGGGGTTCGGTTCTTCTTTCAAATGTCACCTGCGACAGGCACGACTCGAAAGAGTTTACCGATGTACCCGATATGGACTGTATCGCCACCGTAAACGACGACGAAACGGAGCTTACCGTTTTTGCCGTAAACAGATGTCAAAAAGATGACTACACCCTTACTGTTAATATGCTTGATACGGACGGCTTCAAGGCTGTCGAGCACATTGAAATGGCAGGCTTCGGCGCACTTGACGGAAACAATTTTGTCTCCGCTCCCGTAAAGCCCTCGTCCGCCCCCGTTCCCGAAACGGACGGTAAAAAATGCGATATTCACATCAAGCCGTTCTCCTGGAACGTTATCAGATTCAAGAAAAAATAATTATACAAATATATTAAAAGGATGGATTCTATATGGCAAAATGTCCGAACTGCGGAAAGAAGCTGAGATGGTACGATTTCCGTGCGGAATGTAAAAGCTGCGGAGCCAATATTCCCAACTACAACTGGGAAGCAAGGCTTGAGGATGACGCCGACAACGCCGAGCACGCTTTTGCAAAGCTTCACTACAAGCTCAACAATTTCAAAAGCGCAACCGTCGGCAACCCGTTCAGAATTATAAGGCTTGTCGTTACGCTTCTCCCGTTGGTGGGTCTCGTTGTTCCGCTTATAAAAGTAAACCTCTCGCTTCCCTTCTATGATGAAGGCGCCTCGGTTTCTTTTCTTACGCTTATTCTCAATTACATAACGAAGCTTGATTTTATGGGCGGCTTCAAGCTTATGAGCGCAACGGCACTCGGTCCGACCTTCAAGTTCTTAATGCTCGCAATTATTGCGGCTTTCGCCGCGGTTGTCGCAGGCGTTCTCAACTTCTTTGTTGTGCTCATCGCCGCAATTTCGCTCAAAGCAGGCTTCAATGTGTTCCTTAACATTGTCGCAACCGCAGGTTGGGTAGCTTCCGGCATACTTCTCTCAATGGCGGTTACAAACGCAACCTCAAACGGCATCGAGGTTTTCTCGGGGAATGTGCTTTGGTGGGGATATGCCATAGGCATTGCGCTTTTCCTTGCAAATGCGGTAATAAGCATTGTCGCAAGCAAGAGCTTCAAAAAGCAGCTTAAGGAACAACCCACAATGGACGAATATATAGAAAACGAATTAAAAGAGCTTCGCACGGAAGCTTAAAACTTAACATATAAGTCAGGGGGATTTAATATGAAAAAAAGCATCAAGGTTGTTATGGCAACCACTCTCTCATCCGCACTTGCCTTTGCAAGCGCTTTGCCGTCGTTCGCGGCAGGCACGGCAAAGCACAATCCGCTTCCGCTCCCCGCAATCCTTGTGCTCGCAATCTGTATAGCAGGCTGGATTGCCGCAGGTCTTTATCAGACCAAAAAGGCGAACGATGAAGCAGATGAGTCCTTGTTCGAGATGATGAAAACGAATCCCGAACACGCAAAAACACTCATCAAAAAGCCTGATCCGGAAGAGAAATCGGCTTTTGAAAAATTCTTTGAATAACAGCCGAACACAAAAAAGAACGGTAGATTAAAAGGCTGAGAGTTAATAAGGCAGTTTTGCTTCAAAACAACATCTTTTTGCACAATAATGCGTTAAACCCCACAGATATGCGTCAGCAT
>CAVFQD010000030.1:0-22748 GCA_963624605.1 Eshraghiella crossota
GCCCTTTGGGCGAGGTAAGAGTGAATAGTGAACAGTGAAGAGGTGCGGGTGCTTCGCACGGATTAGAATATTATCGTAGGGACAGGGCTCGCCCCTGTCCTAATTTGTTATATATCCCACCTCGCACAGCCGCAAGGGCTGTCCCTACGGGTTGTGCGTTTCAATATCAGTAGGGCGGGGCTTGCTCCCGCCGAAAATAAATATCAAATTAAAATGTTTGCAGAACCAAGCCTTCCTCTGACGGGCAACATATGCGACCGCCGCCTGTGGCGGATAAAGGGAGCATCTGTCGGCGCAGCGGTCGATTTTGTGCGGTGCTCCAAGTCGCATTAGCAAAATCAGGCACCGCAAGAGGGCAATAGGTGGCACGCCGTAGGCGTGGCGGAAGGAGAGAGGCAATAAACATCAAATTTTCGTTATCTCTCCCTCAGTCAAACGCAGGGCGTTTGACTGCTCCCTCGGAGATGGAGCGGAACCTCTAATGTAGTTTTCTGCGCTCTTGCGGACAGGGGCGAGCCCTGTCCCTACGACAAGTTGATGTTTATTAGCGGCAGGAGCAAGTACCTGCTCTACATTGTTTGATATATTTTTGATGTAAAAAAGCAAACCCCACAGATAATGCCGACGCATATCTGTGGGGTTTAAAGCATTGTTGTGCAAAAAGATGTTGTTTTTAAGCAAAACTACCTTATTAACACTCAGCCTTGGTTGTGCCGATTAACGAAAGTGAATCGTTTTATCAATACTTTGAAAGGTAGCGCTTGACTTCCCAGTCGGTAACGCTTGTCTGGTACTGCTTCCATTCACGGAGCTTGCCTTCAAGATATTTTTCATAGACATGCTCGCCGAGAGCTTCTTTTATAAACGGGTCGCTTGCAAATTCGTACATAGCGTCCTCAAGCGTTGCGGGAAGATTGTCTATGCCGTCGTCTTTAAGCTCCTGATCGGTCATCTCATAGATGTTCTTTGCGGTACTCTTGGGAGGCATAAGACCTCTCTTTATGCCGTCAAGACCTGCCGCAAGGCAAAGTGCCATTTCAAGATAGGGGTTGCAGGCAGGGTCGGGGGAGCGAAGCTCAACTCGAGTGCCCATACCTCTTGCGGTGGGAATTCTGATAAGCGTGGAACGGTTCGAAGCCGACCATGCGATATATACGGGAGCCTCGTAGCCGGGAACAAGCCTCTTATATGAGTTTACAAGCGGATTTGCAACAGCCGTAATTCCCTTGATATGTGCAAGCACACCTGCGATAAAGTGCAGAGCCGTGTCGGAAAGACCGTATTCCTTGTCGGGGTCGTAAAAGGCGTTTTTACCGTCCTTCATAAGCGACATATTTGTATGCATTCCCGAGCCGCATATGCCGTAAACGGGCTTTGGCATAAAGGTTGCGTGAAGTCCGTGACGCCTTGCGTAGGTTTTGACAACATGCTTGAAGGTTATTACATTGTCGGCTGTTTTGAGAACCTCGTCAAACTTGAAGTCGATTTCATGCTGACCTTCGGCACATTCGTGGTGTGAAGCCTCAATTTCAAAGCCCATCTCCTCAAGGCACATACAAATATCTCTTCTGCACTGCTCGCCCTGATCTGCCGGACCCATATCGAAGTAGCCTGCGACATCGCCTGTCTTTGTGGTGGGGTTTCCCTCATCGTCAAGCTGGAAAAGGAAAAATTCGCACTCCGGACCTACATTGAAAGTATAGCCCATATCGGCAGCTTCCTTCATAACCTTTTTCAGCACATTCCTCGGGTCGCCGAGAAACGGCGTTGTGCCGTCGGTGCAGTAAACATCGCAGATGAGTCTTGCGGTTCTGTCCTTCCACGGCAGAATTACGAACGAGTCGTAATCGGGGCGCAGATACATATCCGATTCGTTAATTCTAACAAAGCCTTCTATTGAAGAGCCGTCGAACATACATTTATTGTCGAGAGCCTTTTCAAGCTGACTCCTTGTGATGGCGACATTTTTTATCTGTCCGAAAATGTCTATAAACTGAAGTCTGATAAATTTAACATCCTTCTCTTCCGCGATTCTGAGAATGTCTTCCTTAGTATATCCCATTATGTTGCTCCTTTAACATTTAACAAGGGCGAAATCCACTGATTATACGCCATTGTATACAATTATAACAGAGAAATATTTTTTGTCAACGAAATTAACGGTGCAGCGGATTGTCGGGCATATACTTTGCTGTATTCGTCAAAATACACGCCAAAGCGTCTGTATTTTCATTGACACTCGGCACAAATTATAGTATAATCCAAAAGTAATATAATAGATTTTTTGTGTGCGTGTTTTGCACATTTTGGTGTGAGGTTTATTAAGGATGTCAGATAACAAGAGAGAGTTTGAGGATATAGAGTTCGTTGCCGAGGCGGCAGATAAAAAGAAAAGCCCGAAAAAGGCAAAAAAAGGTAAACGCAAAAAGCCTAAAAAGGAGTCAAAATTCAAGAAAAAATGGATGGCTCTCAAAAAATGGCAGAGGATTGTCATTATCGTCGTATGCGTAATCGTTTTGCTTGCGGCTATTGGATTTGCTACGGTTTACGGAATTTATAACGGCTTTACCACGAATATTGACAAGGAGGATCTCGGTATTTCCGACGAAATCGAAAATAAATACGGAAAGACCGATGTGTTCAATGTTGCCGTGTTCGGCGTTGATACAAGAGACGAGGATTCTTTTAAGGGCTTGAGCGACACGATTATGATTGTCAGCATCGACGCTGCAAACAAGTCTGTTAAAATCGTTTCGATTCTCAGAGACAGTTATGTTGCGATAGACGGTCATAAAAACCAGAAAATAACCCACGCTTATTCGTTCGGCGGCGCTCCGCTTGCGATTAAGACGATAAACGAAAATTTCAATATGAATATTTCCGATTACGCTACGATAAATATGCACAAGCTTGCGGACGCCATAAATGTCCTCGGCGGCATTGACATTGAAATCACCGAGTCGGAAATGAATCAGATAAACCAAGAGGCTCTGTACGGCGATCCGGACGCACAGAGAGGTGCGGCGCTTGTCGAAAATTACGGGCAGGTTCATCTTGACGGCGATCAGGCGGTTATTTTTTGCAGACTTCGTAAGCAGGACTCCGATAACGCCCGTTCAAACAGGCAGAAAATGGTTATAAATGCGCTTCTCACTCAGGCGAGAAAGGTAAGTCCGACTAAATACACAGAGGTTGTAAAAACGATGATGTCGCTTTGCGAGACCTCAGTTTCATTCAGCGAGGTTATGAGCCTTGTTCCGCTTATAAATGAGGATGTTTCGATTGAAGCGATAAATATTCCCGGCGATCCCGAACAGGCAATCGGCGGAATATACGACGGCGCATGGGTATGGAGATATGATCTTGACGCTGCTGCGGAAAGAATTCATATGTTCCTTTACGGCGAGCCGATACCCGAATCGGAGAGGACAACCTCAAAGAAATCCACAAAGACAGATTCCGCAACAAAGGCGGCAAGCACGACCACAACCAAGAAAGCCGTTACAACCGCAAAAGCTGTCGAGACAACAACTGCCGCAGCGGAAACTACACAGGCGCCCGTTACAACAACCGCTCCGGTTGTTACAACCACGGAGCCCGTGCCCGAAACAACAACAAAGCCGTCTGCGCCGGAGACCACAAGTTCCGAAGCGCTTGGCGACGCAGCATAAATCATAAAATATTAAACAATTTTTGGAGGAAAGAATATGAAAGGTATTATTCTTGCCGGCGGTGCGGGCACAAGGCTTTATCCGTCAACCCTTGCAGTGTCAAAGCAGATCTTAACTGTTTACGATAAGCCTATGATTTATTATCCGATGTCTACTCTTATGCTTGCGAAGATTAAGGATGTCCTCATCATTTCGACTCCGCGCGACCTTCCCTGCTATGAGGAGCTTTTCGGAGACGGCTCACAGCTCGGTATGCACATTGAATATGCCGTTCAGGATAAGCCGAGAGGACTTGCCGACGCGTTCATAATCGGCGAGAAATTCATAGGCGACGACAGCGTATGCCTTGTCCTCGGCGACAATATATTCTACGGCTACGGCTTCTCGGAGAGACTTGCAAAAGCAAGCGCAAGAAAGTCGGGCGCTACGATTTTCGGCTATCATGTAAGCAATCCCAAGGCTTTCGGCGTTGTTGAATACGACAAGGACTGGAACGTTCTTTCAATTGAGGAAAAGCCCGAGCATCCTAAGTCAAACTACGCTGTTCCGGGACTTTATTTTTACGATAACGATGTAATCGAAATCGCAAAGAATGTCAAACCCTCGGCAAGAGGCGAAATTGAAATCACTTCAATCAACAACGAGTACCTCAGAAGAGGAACTCTCAAGGTTGAGCTTTTCGGCAGAGGTATGGCTTGGCTCGATACGGGCACACACAGAGCAATGCTTGACGCCGCAAACTTTATCGAAGCGGTTCAGACAAGACAGGGACTTTATGTCGCTTGCCTTGAGGAAATCGCATATAACAACGGCTTTATAAATAAAGAACAGCTTCTCTCGCAGGCGGATAAGCTTAAAACTACCGAATACGGTCAGTATCTTTACAAGCTTGCAGGAAAAGAAACAGACTGATTAAGGTCTTTTTCGGGAGGAATATTAAATATGAAAATACTGATTACGGGTTCGCACGGTCAGCTGGGCAATGAGTTGTCTCATATGCTTGAAACGGGCGAAGCGGGCATCGGCAAAATAAGCGACGCATACAAGGGCTGCGAGGTTGTCGCAGTCGATGTTGAGGACCTTGATATTACCGACGCGGCGGCTGTTGACGCCTTTGTTAAGAACGAAAAGCCCGATGTTATCATCAACTGCGCGGCAATGACTAATGTTGACGGCTGCGAGACAAATTTTGAAGCGGCTATGAAGGTCAATGCAATAGGTCCGAGAAACCTTGCCGTCGCAAGCGACAGATACGGCGCAAAATTCGTCCATGTTTCAACCGACTATGTTTTCAGGGGAGACGGCAACACTCCGAGATGCGAGTGGGACGAGACCGGTCCCAACACCGTTTACGGCAAGAGCAAGCTCCTCGGAGAAAAGTATGTCAGCGAACAGTGCTCAAGATATTTTATTCTCAGAACGGCGTGGCTCTACGGTCTTATCGGCAAGAACTTTGTCAAGACTATGAGACGCCTCGGAAATATGAACGATGTTACAACGGTTGTCGATGACCAGAGGGGAAATCCTACAAACGCGAACGACCTTGCATATCATATTCTCAAGCTCGCTCTCACCGAGGAGTACGGAATTTATCATTGCACTGGCGAGGGCGAATGCAGCTGGGCTGATTTCGCAGCGAGAATTATGGAGCTTTCCGGCTGTAGGGGAACGGTTGCAAAGTGCACCTCCGAGGAATACTCGGCAAAATATCCCTCGGCTGCTCCGAGACCCGCTTATTCATCATTGAGAAATCTTATGCTTGAATGTACCGTTGGTAACGAAATGCGCGACTGGGATACGGCACTTAGGGAATATATTATAAAATTAGACGAAACGGAGAAAAATTCATGAAAACTTATCTTGTAACCGGCGGTGCCGGATTTATCGGCTCAAACTTTGTAATCTATATGCTCAACAAGTACGATGATGTTAAAATCATCAATGTTGACAAGCTTACATACGCAGGCAACCTTGAGAACCTCAAGAGCGTTGAGAACAATCCCAACTACTCGTTCGTTCAGGCTGATATCTGCGACAGAGAAGCTATTTCAAAGATTTTCAAAGAAAACGACATTGACTATGTTGTAAACTTTGCGGCTGAAAGCCATGTTGACAGGAGCATCACAAACCCCGAAATCTTTGTTGAGACAAACGTTCTCGGTACGGTTAATATGCTTCAGTGCGCTAAGGTTGCATGGCAGACAGGCGACGACGAGTACAAGGACGGCGTTAAGTATCTTCAGGTTTCGACCGATGAGGTTTACGGCACACTCGGTGCAGAGGGTTACTTTATGGAGACAACTCCGCTTGATCCCCACAGCCCCTATTCTTCAAGCAAGGCTTCGGCGGATTTGTTCGTAAAGGCTTTCCATGACACATACAAGTTCCCGATCAACATTACCCGTTGCTCGAACAACTACGGACCTTATCAGTTCCCCGAGAAGCTTATACCGCTTATTATGAACAACACGCTTGCTCATAAGGACCTTCCTGTTTACGGCGACGGTATGCAGGTTCGTGACTGGCTCTATGTTGAGGACCACTGCAAGGCTATCGATATGGTAATCAGAAACGGCGTTGACGGCGAGGTTTACAATGTCGGCGGACATAACGAGAGACCCAACATCTTTATTGTTAAGACGATTATCGAATATATCAAGGAAAATGTTGATTCCGAGGTAGGCGAGCATATGATTAAATATGTTACCGACCGTAAGGGACACGATCGCCGTTACGGCATCGACCCGACCAAGATTAAGAACGCTCTCGGCTGGTATCCCGAAACAACATTTGAGGTAGGCATTAAAAAGACCCTTAAATGGTACCTTGACAATATGGATTGGGTTAAGAATGTAACAAGCGGCGCTTACCAGGATTATTATAAAAAGATGTACGGTGATAAATAATGGGAAAATTTAATTTTATCAAAACTCCGATAAAGGATGTTTATGTTATCGAGCCCACGGTTTTCGGCGATAACAGAGGCTATTTTATGGAAACCTATCAGTATGAGGCTTTTAAGGAAGAGGGGCTTGATATGGTTTTCGTTCAGGATAATCAGTCAAAGTCCAAAAAGGGCGTGCTGAGAGGACTTCATTTCCAGACTCAGAACTCGCAGGGTAAGCTTGTCAGAGTTGTAAACGGCGAGGTCTTTGATGTTGCGGTGGATTTGAGACGCGACAGCGAGACCTACGGCAAATGGTTCGGCGTAACCCTTTCGGCTGAGAACAAAAAGCAGTTCTACATTCCCGAGGGCTTCGCTCACGGCTTCCTTGTCCTTTCGGATGAGGCGGAATTCGTTTACAAATGCACAAGATATTACGACCCCTCTCACGAGGCGGGTCTTATGTGGAATGATCCCGATATCGGCATTGAATGGCCCATCACGGATGATATGGAAATTCTCCTTTCCGAAAAGGATAAGGTTCATCAGTCGTTCAAAGAATTTTCCGAAAAGAATGTGTTTTAATTATGACGGTATCAGTTGCACTTGCCGCATATAACGGCGAAGAATTTATCGAAGAACAAATAAATTCAATATTACCGCAACTGTCCGCCGAAGATGAAATTGTCATTTCCCTTGACCCATCGACGGACGGTACAAGGGAAATGATTTGTTTTATTGCGGAAAAAGACCCGAGGGTAAGGCTCCTTGACGGACCGGGCAGGGGAGTTATAAAGAATTTCGAGAACGCAATAAAGAACTGTAAAAACGATATTATTTTCCTTAGCGACCAGGATGATGTATGGCTTGACAACAAGGTCGAGAGGGTAAAAAAAGAATTTGCCGATCCGAAAACGGTGCTTGTGCTGCACGATGCAAGAGTTGTTGACGGGATTTTGAATACGGTTGAAAATTCGTTCTTTGAGCACAGGAAAACGGGCACGGGAATTGTCAAAAACCTTATAAAGAACACTTATATGGGCTGCTGTATGGCGTTTCGCAGGCAATGTTGCGACTATCTTTTGCCGATACCCGAAAATATACCCATGCACGACCAGTGGATAGGTTTAATGTGCGAACGGCACGGAAAAGTTGAGCTGATAAATGAACCGCTTATCCTTTACAGGCGGCACGGAAGCAACGTTTCGGGCGACAGGCACTCGGGCGTTTTCAATATGATTAAACGTAGAGAGCAGATGGTCTCTGCTCTCTTAAAGAGATAATTATGAGTATCAGATTTTTTGCCGTAACGGTAATTTACAACAGAAGCTTGCGTGACAGCGTTTCGTTTTCGACCCTCAAAGGCACGGGTGTCGAGATTTTTGTCTGCGACAACAGCACCAAAGATATGGGGAACGCCGAATTTGAAGGCGAAAATGTGCATATTCTCTCCATGGGCGGGAATGTCGGGCTTTCCAAGGCTTACAACAGGGTGCTTGACGCTCTTGCGGAGAAAAACGGCTATGTCTGCCTGTTCGACGATGACACTGAAGTTCCGACTGATTATTTTTCACTTATGGAAAAGGAAATCGAAAAAACGGGGGCGGATATTCTTCTTCCGACCGTTTTTGACGGCAGGGGATATATGTCTCCGTGCAAAATTAACGGCGTAGTCGCCTCGGCTGTTTCAAGCCTTGACGAATTGACCGCCGAAAATATTTCGGGCATAAACAGCGGTATGGCGGTAAACCTTGAAGTGTTCCGAAATTACAGATACGACGAAAATTATTTTCTCGATTTTATCGACCATAAATTTTTGTCGGATATGAAAAAACAAAACCGGAAAATTACGGCGGCGCGCTCGGTTGAGCTCAAGCAGAGCTTTTCTGCGAACGATTTCGACGATATTGGGGCGGCAAGGCGAAGGTTTTCAATCTTCAAAAAGGACTATTCTCTTTTTTGCAGGCAGGCAGGCGGGCTTAAAAACCGAATTGTCGGTGCGCTTGTGATTGCAAAAAGATTTATAAATATCAACTTTATCGGGCGTTTGCGCTCAAAGTAAGGAGGTGCGGCGATGGCGGAGCTTTCTGTTTCCGTTGTAACATATAACAACAAATCGGAAGTCGGCAGACTTTTGAAAAGCGTAATTGAATATACAAAATCCGTTGAATATGAAATAACCGTTGTCGACAACGCATCGCAGGACGGAACGGTCGAATATATAAGGGAAAATTTCCCGACGGTTAAAATAATCGAGACCGGCGAGAATAAGGGCTTCGGTTACGCACACAACAAAATGCTCGGCGTAAATTCCTCGTTCCATGCTGTGCTGAATCCGGATGTAGAGCTTAGAAGCGACGCTTTGGGCGAGCTGGTCGCTTACCTTAAAGCAAATGATGATGTTGCCTTGGTAACGCCGAAAATTCTCAATCCGGACGGTACACAGCAGTATTTGCCCAAGCGCAGACCGACCTTGAAATACATGGTACTCGGCAGACTTTCAAGGTATATCAAAGCTTTTGAGCCTGTAAGAAACGAATATACAATGAAAAATGCCGCTATGGACGCTCCCACGCAGATTGAGTTTTGTACCGGCTGTTTTATGGTAATGCGGACGGAACTTTTCAAAAAAGTCGGCGGCTTTGATGAGCGGTTCTTTATGTATCTCGAGGATGTGGATTTGACCGAGCGGCTCTCGGCTTACGGAAAGGTTATTTTTTATCCGAACGCTTCCGCGGTTCATAATTGGGAGGGCGGAAGCTCTAAAAGCCTGAAGCTTATGAAAATTCACATATCTTCAATGCTCAAATATTTTAGAAAACGAAACAAAAGATAGCAAAAAAAAAAACCCCTCAGGTGATGCGTAAGCATATCTGAGGGGTTTAATGCATTGTTATACAGACAGGTTGTGTGCTGAATTCGTCAGCTTTCTTTGAAATTCGGAACAAGCTCTTTCAGGAATTTCCTTGAATCGGACGGGTTCATATCAGGAATTGCGTTTATGTGTTCAATAAGCACATTGTCGTCAAAATCGGTCGGAGCGGCAATGAAAATCTTGTTGTTTTCCGTTTTGCTCATACCGTCCTTTTCACTCGGCAAAATAAGCTCCTCATAGAGCTTTTCGCCCGGACGCAGACCGGTGAACTGAATGTCTATATCAACATACGGTTCAAAGCCCGAGAGCTTGATAAGCTTTTCCGCAAGCGAAACTATCTTGACCGGCTCGCCCATATCAAGCACGAATATTTCGCCGCCCTTTGCAAGACCTCCCGCCTGTACAACAAGCTGTGCTGCCTCGGGAATGGTCATAAAGTACCTTGTTATATCAGGGTGAGTAACAGTGAGCGGACCGCCCCTTTTAAGCTGTTCCTTAAAAAGAGGGATAACGCTTCCGTTTGAGCCGAGGACGTTACCGAAACGGACTGCGGCAAATTTCGTGTGCTTTGAATTTCTTGAGAAGTACTGGATTATAAGCTCGCAGCATCTCTTTGTCGCACCCATAATGTTTGTCGGGTTTACCGCTTTGTCGGTAGAAAGAAGAACAAAATTGTCAACGCCGTATTCTTCGGCGCATTTTGCGGTATTGTAGGTTCCGAGAATATTGTTCTTTATCGCTTCATAGGGACTGTCCTCCATAAGCGGAACATGCTTGTGAGCAGCCGCATGGAAAACCGAAGACGGGCGGAACTCCTCAAACACCTCTTTAAGACGGGCATATTCCCTTACGGAGCCTATGCGTATTTCAATTTTCGGATTGCCGAAATAGTGGAGATCAAGCGAGTTTTTAAGTGCATAAGCATTGTTTTCATAGATGTCAAAAATTACTATTCTTTCGGGATTGTAGCGTGCTATCTGTCTGCAAAGCTCCGAGCCTATGCTTCCTCCGCCGCCTGTTACGAGAACCGTTCTGTCCGTAACATATTTGCAGACATCCGGGTTGAGCTTTATTTCGGGGCGTGAGAGTAGGTCGAGAATATCAACCGAACGCATTTCCTTGTAGGAAACATCGGAATTTTCAAGGTCGGCAATATCCGGCGCTATCTTAACCGACAGTCCCGTTTTAACGGCACAATTGAGTATTTCACGCTTTCTGCTGTCTGTAATTGACGGAATGCAGAAGATAATTTCATCAATTGAATAATCGGTGCATATCCTTTCAATGTCATTGCAGGTTCCTACAACCGGAGTGCCGTTTATAAGAAGTCCGAGCTTTGACCTGTCATCGTCTGCAAGGGCTACGGGGTTGCCGAATTTATAGGAATTCCTTTGGAAATCTCTTATAAGGCTTGTGCCCGCTTCGCCCGCGCCGATTATGAGTATTTGTTTAAGCTCAGACAAGTGCTGCTTTCTGCTCTGCTCGTGCTTGAGCATAAGATACGAGCGCGATGCCATCCTTATTGTAAGGCAGAGAACCATTATTATAAGCAGGCTTTCGATATATACCGTCATCGGAAGTACATTAAAGCAAAGCTTTGACACCGTGCCGTCGGCAATGAGCTGCCTGTTTGCTTTCATAAGCACATAGTCGCATACCCATACTCCTAAGGTTCCTACAGCAGTCGAACCGAAATATTTGAACATTTCGGCAAGACCCGCATACCTCCACGCCATATGATAAATCTTAAACACTGCATATGAGAGAATATACATGAGTGTGACATAAGGTATTCTCAGCGCAAGCTGCTTTAGCAGCAACGAGTCGGGAATGAAAATCCAATAAACAATTGTTGTCGCAAAGTAAGTAAGGTTTATCATAAGAACATCGGCAAGGAGAAATATACTGTTCCTTTTACCGAGTCTTTTTATGCCGATTTTTTTCGGCTCTCCTGTTTTCAAAAGATTCCCCCCTAAATCATTAAAGAGTAAACGCATATATAGTTTATTTTACTATCAAATAACATTCGTGTCAATTCGTAAAATAATATAAATTTATATTGAAACAATACGGTTAAAATGATAAAATAAAAAGGTTAAAAGATTATATTCCCGGAGGCGTAAAAAGTTGTCAAAATATCGGTGGAAAACTTCATATACCGACAAGGACGCTGCGGCTGCTGTCTCGGAAGAGTTCAGCCTTGAACCGTTGGCGGCGTTGCTCCTTGCTTCAAGGGGCATGACAGATTCCGGGAAAATTGAAAATTTCCTCTTTGCCGACAGCCTTTTCAGAGACCCGTTTGAAATTGAGGACATGGACAGAGCTGTTGAAAGAATAGGCAGGGCGATTGATTCGGGCGAGAAAATCATGATTTTCGGCGACTATGACGCCGACGGCGTTACCTCGACCACGCTTTTGTACCTGTACCTTCGTGAGCAGGGGGCGGACGTCGGTTATTATATTCCTGACAGAGTGTCCGAGGGCTACGGCATTTCCTGCGAGGCGGTAAGAGAATTTTCAAAAAACGGTACAAAGCTTATTATTACCGTCGATAACGGCATCTCCGCTGTCGAGGAAACAAGGCTTGCAAACGAGCTTGGTATGGATGTTGTCATAACCGATCATCATAAGGTAGGCGAGGTGCTTCCCGAGGCGGTTGCGGTCGTAAATCCCCACCGTGCGGACAGCGAATGCGAATTCCGTGAATATGCGGGCGTGGGAGTTGTATTCAAGCTTGTCTGCGCTCTTGAGGGTGACAGCGATACAATCTGCGAAAAATATGCGGATCTTGCCGCAATCGGCACGCTTGCCGATGTTGTGCCGGTTGTTGATGAGAACAGAATAATCGTAAAAAAAGGCGTTGAGCAGTTAAAGCACTCGCACAGATACGGTATAGAGGCGCTTAAAGCCGTTTCGGGAACGGATAAAAGGGCGGTTTCGGCAACCTCGATAGCCTTCGGCATAGCGCCGAGGATAAATGCCGCAGGCAGAATGAAATCAGCCAAGACGGCGGTTGAACTCCTTTTGTGCGACTCGGCGGAAAAGGCGCAGGCTGTTGCACAGGAGATAGATACCGCAAACAGGGAACGCCAGACGGTGGAAACCGAGACGGCAATGCAGGCTGTTGAGCTTATCGAATCGGACGACCGTATAAAATATGCTCCGATAATCGTCGTGTCGGGTGAGAATTGGCACCAGGGTGTAATCGGAATAGTCGCTTCAAGGCTTGTTTCAAGATACGGCAAGCCCGCAATTGTCATTTCGACCGACGGCGAAACGGGAAAGGGCTCTTGCAGAAGTGTCGGCGGATTTTCTATTTATGACGCACTCTCCTCGGTGAGCGGTATGCTCAATCACTTCGGCGGACACACCCTTGCGGCAGGCTTCGGAATAAACTCAAAGGATATAGATGAATTTCGTCTAAAACTCTGTGAGTATGCCCGAAGCGTATCAATGCCTTATCCCGAGCTCGGAATTGACCTTACGATAAAGCCATCGCTTATATCAAACCGTCTTTTGGATGTGCTTTCGATGTTTGAGCCGTTCGGAGCAGAGAATCCTCAGCCGTGCTTTGCTGTGAAAAATGTAACTCTGAAGTCAGTCCGTCCCGTTGGCGAGGGCAAGCACCTGCGTCTCACCTTTGAAAAGGACGCAAGGGAAATCGGCGCGATAATGTTTTCACAGACGGTAAAGGATTTTCAGTATGAGACGGGAGACCTTGTAAACATAGCGTTCAGGGTCGAGAGAAACGAGTTCAGAGGGGAAGTAAAGCCCGCTGTACAGATAGTGGATATAGCGTTTGCGGACTCGGATTTTGACATTTACAATGCCTCACGCAGGGTTTATGAAAAATTCAGGGGAGGGGCGGAGCTTTCGGAAAAGGAACTAAGGCTTTTGACCCCCGACAGAGCATTTTTTGCGAGCGTTTATAAATTTCTTAAGGCTAAAAACGGATTTTCATACGGTACGGAGGCGTTTTGCCACCGTGCGAGATGTCCGTACAAATATGCGGCAAAGGTGCTTGTAACCCTTGATGTTATGGATGAATTGGGGCTTATCGGACGGGAAGCGGAAAATATAACTCTTTTGCCGACCTCGGAAAAGGTAGACCTTGCTTCCTCGGCTATACTTAAAAAACTTACCCAAAAGGAGATGAGCGTATGACGCAGAACAAAACGGCAGAAAAAACACCCGACGAGCTTTACAAGGAGCTTTATGACCGCTGTAAGGCGGTTTTCTCCGAAGAGGAGCTTGAAAGCGTTGATAAGGCATATAAGCTTGCCGCAAACGCTCATAAGGCACAGCTTCGGTACTCGGGTCAGCCGTATATAATTCATCCGATAGCGGTTGCCAATATACTTCTCGATTTGGGTATGGACGCACAGTCGGTTGCGGCGGCGATATTGCACGACACGGTTGAGGACACGGATGTTGAGCTGTCAGGACTTGAAAAGGAATTCGGCAAGGAGATAGCGAGTCTTGTCGACGGCGTTACGAAGCTCGGCAGAGTTCCGCTTTCGACTAAGGAGGAGCAGCAGGCGGAGAATATCAGAAAAATGCTGCTTGCCATGTCCCACGATATAAGGGTAATTATCATAAAGCTTGCCGACAGGCTTCACAATATGCGCACCTTGCAGTTTATGGCTCCGCAGAAAAGGCGCGACATTGCGCTTGAAACGCTTGAAATTTATGCGCCTATAGCTCACCGCTTAGGTATCCGTACTGCCAAGGAGGAGCTGGAGGATCTGGCAATCCGCTTTCTTGACCCGATAGCGTACGACGATATTGAAAAGCGTCTTTCGGAAACGAGCGAGTCGAGGACGGAGTTCCTTGAAAACACAAAGCAGAAGATAAAAAAGAGAATAGAGGAAACCGTCGGAGAGACGAAGATTGAGGCAAGAATAAAATCCGTTCACGGCATTTACAGAAAAATGTATATGCAGAATAAGTCTTTTGATGAGATTTACGATATTTACGCTATAAGAATTATCGTTGACAGTCTTGCGGACTGCTATAACTGTCTCGGTGTTATCCACGATATGTTCACGCCGCTCCCCGGCAGATTCAAGGATTATATTTCTACCCCGAAGCCGAATATGTATCAGTCGCTCCACACTACTGTAATCGGCAAAGAGGGTATTCCCTTTGAGGTTCAGATAAGGACAAAGGAAATGCACAGAACAGCCGAATACGGTGTTGCGGCGCATTGGAAATACAAGCTCGGAATTTCGGGCAAGTCGAATATGGAGGAGCGCCTTGCATGGGTTCGACAGCTGCTTGAAGAACAGCAGGAAACGGGCGATGTGCGTGAGATTGTCAGAGCGATAAAATCCGACCTTGTTCCAGAAGAGGCGTTTGTTTTCACGCCCAAGGGCGATGTTATCAATATTCCTGTCGGCTCGACGGTTATTGACTTCGCATACGCAATTCACACCGCAGTCGGCAACAGGATGATAGGCGCAAAGGTCGACGGCAGAATCGTTCCGCTCGACTATGTTGTAAAGACGGGAGAAATTGTGGAAATTCTTACATCTCCTCAGCCCGGAAAGGGTCCGTCAAGGGATTGGCTTTCCGTTGCAAAGACAAGCTCCGCAAGGAACAAAATCCGCTCTTGGTTCAAAAATGAACGCAGGGATGAAAATATTGTCGAGGGCAAAGCAGAGCTTGAAAGAGAGCTGCGCAAGAACTATATCCGTCTGACGGACGAGGAATACGAAAAATTCGCGGAAAACCTTGCGCATCATCAGCACTGTGCGAGCGTTGACGACCTCTATGCCGCAATAGGCTTCGGCGGCATATCGGTTATGCGCCTTATGCCATACATCAAGGATGACTACAACAAGAATTATAAAAAACATGAGGAAAAGCCGATAAGCACTGTTCAGACAAAGCGCACACAGAGCAAGGACGGAGTTACCGTTGAAGGCATTGACGATATGCTCATTAAGTTCTCAAAGTGCTGTAATCCGTTGCCGGGCGACAATATCATAGGCTTTATCACAAGAGGCCACGGTATTTCAATTCACAAAAAGGACTGCCCGAATGTGCCAAAGGACATTTCACAGGCTTCCGAGCCTGAGAGATGGGTAAAGGCTTCGTGGAACAATTCCGTAAAGCAGGATTTCCGTGCTTCGCTCCAGATAACGGGTCTTTCAAGGATAGGTCTTATGGCTGACATTTCAATGCAGATTGCGGCTATGAGGGTAAACATTAACGACCTGTCCACAAGAGAGGGCAAGGACGGCAGGTCGGTTATAAATATGACCGTTACCGTCAACAATGTCGAGCACCTCAAAAATGTAATTGCGAGAATTGAAAAGATAAGCGGTGTGCTTATGGTTGAGCGCCAGAATTCAATATAACAAGGGAATAAAAATATGAAAGCAGTAATTCAAAGAGTAAAAAACGCAAGAGTTGATGTTGACGAGAAAACAGTCGGCAAAATCTCGGAGGGCTATCTTATACTTGTCGGCGTAATGGACGGCGACACCGAAGAGGACGCAGAAATCCTCGCAAAAAAGACGGCTAACCTCAGGATATTTACCGATGAGGACGACAAGATGAACAAGTCAATACTCGACATTGACGGCGAAGTGCTTGCCGTGTCGCAGTTTACGCTCTGCGCCGATGTCAAAAAGGGAAACAGACCGTCGTTTATCAATTCGGCGGCGCCCGACGAAGCAAACAGATTGTATGAGTATTACTGCTCAAAGCTCCTCGAAAACGGAGTGCGTAAGGTTGAAAAGGGAGTGTTCGGTGCACACATGGAGGTGTCTCTGCTCAACAACGGACCCGTTACGATACTTTACGATACGGAGATTTGGAGAAAATAATATGTCAATTACCGTAAAATCAATACCGCTGGGTCCCGTCAGCGCAAACACGCACATCTTAACCGATACTGCGACGGGCGAATGTGCCGTTATAGACGCAGGCGATTTTAACGACGAGCTAAAAAGGGAGCTTGACGGCAGGAAAGCCCGATATATATTGCTCACTCACGGGCATTTTGACCATATCCTCGGCGTGCACGACTTAAAAGAGTACACGGGCGCGCAGGTTATGATACACTCCCTCGACGCACCTTGCCTTTCAAATTCGCAAACAAGTCTTGCCGAATGGGGCGGCTGCGAGCAAAAAAATGTAACTGCCGACAGGCTTCTTTCCGACGGCGACACGATTATGCTCGGCGAAACACAAATAAAGGTTATGCACACCCCGGGTCACACTCCCGGCGGAGCTTGCTATATAGTTGAAAGCGAAAAAACAATCTTTACGGGCGATACGCTGTTTTCACTCACGGCAGGCAGAACAGACCTTATAGGCGGAGACGATTTTATGCTTGTGTCCTCGCTTAAAAGGATAGCGGAGCTTGACGGCGATTATAAGGTTTATACGGGACATAACCGTTCAACCACGCTTGACTATGAGCGCACACACAACAGATATTTGCGGAGACTTGTATGATACTCGGTGTTAAAAATCATAAATTTCAATACGAAGCGGAAAAGCTGACAAGGGTATTTTTCCCCAACGAAAAAATCACCGTTGTAATCGGCGACAGCTTCAAAAGCGATGAGGCTCTGTTGCTTACGGAGTTTACCGACAGCGAGGTAAGAGTCGTTTTTACGGACGAAGCGGGAAATGTGCTTTACAGTGAAGAAAACGGTCTTACGGGAGTTCCCGACAGGGAGCTTTTAATGGCGCAGATGATGTTCCGTGCGCTTGTGAAAATCACGGGCTATACTCCGAAATGGGGAATACTTACGGGTATCCGTCCGTCAAAGCTTCTCAGAAGCCTTAAAGCGAATTACGGAACTGAAAAGGGCAAGGAAATTTTTATGAGCGATTACCTTGTTACAAGGGAAAAAACGGAGCTTGCCGACAGCGTTGCAAATACAGAGGAAAAAATAATTTCCCTCTCCCGACCCGAGTCGTTCAGCCTTTATGTTTCAATTCCGTTCTGTCCTACGCGGTGCAGCTATTGCTCGTTTGTCTCCCATGCTATGACGAGCGGACTTGTAAAAAAGCTTATGCCCGATTATCTTGACTGTCTTAAAAAAGAAATAAAGCTTACGGGTAAGATAGCCTCGGATTTGGGCTTGAGGCTCGAGAGTGTTTATTACGGCGGCGGCACGCCCACCACGCTTGAAGCGGATGAACTTAAGGGCGTTATCGGCGCAATAGCCGAGAGCTTTGATTTGTCAACCGTCCGTGAATATACCGTCGAAGCGGGCAGACCCGACACCCTCACGAGAGAAAAATTCAGGGTTATGAAAGAGGGCGGAGTTTCAAGGATAAGTATAAATCCGCAGACCTTTGACGATAAAATTTTGCAAAACATAGGCAGACGCCACACGGCGCAGATGGCTGAAAACGCCTTTTGTGTTGCCCGTGAGGAGGGCTTTGACAATATAAATGCCGACCTTATCGCAGGCTTGCCGGGCGACACCTTTGACGGATTTTGCCGCTCACTTGACAAGGCTATGGGCTTTTCTGCGGAAAATATAACCGTACATACGCTGGCACTCAAGCGTTCCTCGACCATGGGCACGACGACGGGACAGGTGGATACCGAAAAGAGCAACCTTGCGGGCAAAATGCTTGACTATGCGTATTCAACCCTCACACGCAACGGATATTTCCCGTATTATATGTACCGTCAGGCAAAATCCCTCGGCAATCTTGAAAATACGGGTTATGCAAAGTCCGACAGGGAATGTCTTTACAACATCTTTATGATGGAGGAGTGCCATTCGGTATTTGCAATTGGCGGCGGCGGAGTTACAAGGCTCAAAGCACCCAACGGCGATAAAATCAGTCGAATATTCAACTATAAATATCCGTATGAATATATTGACGGCTTTGAGGAGCTTGTAAAAAGAAAAGACGAAATCATCGATTTTTATAACAGCTGTAAATAACCGAAAGGTAAGTGACATCTTATGTCAAACAATAACAGAATAGAATATATCAACGAGCTTGCACGGGAAAATCCGCAGGCACTTGTAGCAAGAGCGGAGCTTCGGTACAGGAATATTATCAATAACATTGCCGAAAAAGCGCTCGACGACCCCGGCAGAAAAATTATAATGCTTGCAGGTCCGTCGGCTTCGGGAAAGACAACCACGGCTAAGAAAATTGCCGAGACCTTTACCTCGCTCGGAATGAAAACTTATGTTGTTTCGCTTGACGATTTCTATAAAAACAGATGCGATATTCCGGGCTTTTCAGAGGGTAAGCCCGACTTTGAAACAGTCTATGCACTTGACATAGAACTTATTTCCGAAACGCTCAAGAGCCTGATGTCGGGCAGGAAAACAAAGCTTCCTGTTTTTGACTTTACCACGGGCTCAAGAAAGGATATCTCAAGGGAAATTACTCTCGGGAAGGACGATGCGGTTATCGTTGAGGGCTTGCACGCTCTTAATCCTATTGTTACAAGCGGCATTGACGGACTTAAGCTTATGAAGATATACATAAGCGTATCTTCAAGAATTTACGACCAAAACGGAAAAATCGTCCTTAACAAGCGCAATCTCCGTTTTATGAGGAGACTTGTAAGGGATTATAATTTCAGAGCGAGCTCGGTAGAGAGCACATACAGTCTTTGGCAGAGTGTTTGCGACGGAGAGGACAAATATCTGTTCCCGTATAAGGATATGGCTGATGTGAGGATAAATTCAATTCATCTGTGCGAGCCGTGTCTGTTTAAGGATACCGTTCTCAAAATGCTTGAAAACGCCGACTTGAGCGAAGAATATGAGCATGACGCCAAAAGGCTTGCCCGTTCGCTCAGACAGTTTGAGAGCGTTGATTTGTCTTTTGTTCCCGAGGACTCGCTTTTAAGGGAATTTCTCGGTTGATATACTTTACATTACGGTGGAATAAATGTATAATAAATATCTTGCTAAACTCATCGGAATGAGGTGTTTTGTTGGCTAAAAACACAAAGCGGAAAAGTCAATCGCTTCTTAACGGCGCGATGGTGCTTGCTGCCGCGACACTGATTGTTAAAGTTATCGGTATTCTTTATAAGATACCGCTTTCAAATATGGTCGGCGCAGTCGGAAGAGGATATTTTGACTCGGCGTACAACCTTTATATTCCCGTATATACCATTTCAATGGCAGGCTTGCCCGTTGCGATTTCAAAGATGGTATCGCAGCAGATGGCTCTTAAAAGGTACAGAGATGTCAGGCTCACCTTCAAGGTGGCGGCAAGACTGTTTTTGATAACGGGTATCGGCGGAACGATTCTTTTACTGCTGCTTGCCTATCCGTACGCATACCTTGCAAAGAGTATGGAGGCTATACCTGCGATACTCGCAATTACCCCGTCGATTTTCTTCTGCTGTATTATGTCTATTTACAGAGGCTATTACAACGGTATGCGAAATATGACCCCGACAGCAATGTCGGAGGTATGGGAGGCTGTCGGCAAGGTCATTTTCGGTCTTGCGTGCGCAAAGCTTTCAATTTCATACGGCTATTCGAGATATGAGCAGGGTCTTACCGTTTACGGAAAGACAGTTACCACGCAGGCGGAGCTGTCAAGCGCAATTTACCCTTATGCGGCGGCAGCGGCGGCTATCGGCGTAACGGTCGGCACGATAATCGGTATGATCTATATGATGGTACTGTATAAGGTAAAGGGCGACGGTATTACAAGGGCGGAGCTTGCCGCTTCACCTAAGCCTGCGGACTCGGGCACGATAGTCAAGGCTCTTTTCGGTCTTGCTGTTCCCGTGGTTGCGTCCTCGCTTGTTTTCAGTGTAACTAACCTTATTGACTCAATGACAATCCAGAACAGGCTTGCGACTATGATTGAGGGCAACCTCGACTATATAAAGAACCTGTATTCGGTGGAGCTTGCACTTTCAAATATACTTGATGAGGATATACCCAAGTACCTTTACGGCGCATACACAATGTCGCTTGACTTCAAGAACCTTATTCCGTCAATTACAATGACTCTCGGCGTCAGCGCAATACCTGCTCTTTCGGCGGCGTGGGCGTTGAAGGACAGAAAGGCTCTTAAAAGCTCGGTTGAGTCCGTGCTCCGCGTTACGATGATGTTCTCGCTTCCCGCAGGCATCGGAATGGGCGTGCTTGCTTACCCGATTTTGCAGATGATGTATGAAACGGGTAAATCGGCAGAGGCTGTTTCCATTGCCGCACCGATTATGGCGGCTTACGGCTATACGATATTCTTAATGTCGCTCTCACAGCCGATGACAAATATGCTCCAAGCGCTCGGTAAGGCAAAGGTTCCCGTTATATCGCTCTCAATAGGCGCGATAGCCAAGGTTATAACGAACTACATTTTTATCGGTATGCCGAAGTTTAACATAAACGGCGCAGTTGTCGGCACGGTTGTGTGCTATACGATAATCGTCGCGATAAATCTGGTTGCGCTCATACGCACCGCAAAGGTCAAAATAGATTATATGTCTGTATTCGTAAAGCCGCTTGTGTGCAGCGTGCTCTGCGGAGTTGCGGCAAGAACAAGCTTCGGCATTTTTAATGCCGTTTTGCCCGAAATTTATAAGGGAGACCATTCGATTACAAACATACTCGCTACGGCGATTGCGGTCGTAATTGCGGTCATAGTTTACTTTGTTTCCATGCTTTTGGTTAACGGAATAGTAAAAGAAGACATAATTATGCTTCCAAAGGGCGAAAAAATCGCCAAAACACTTGCAAAATATGGATTTATAGGTTAAAATAGATAAGGAAGTTGCGTTTATGGCGGTAAATTTTGTATCAAAATTAAAATACGATATATCCGACCTTTTGAAAATAATGGAAATTCTCCGTTCTCCCGAGGGTTGCCCTTGGGACAGGGAGCAGAGCCACGAGTCAATTAAGAAGTCTCTTATCGAGGAAACCTACGAGGTTGTTGAGGCTATCAACAAGAACGATAAGGAGCTTATGACCGAGGAACTCGGCGATGTGCTTTTGCAGGTCGTTTTCCATTCGCAGATTGCCCGTGAAAACGGGGAGTTTGATTTCTCGGATGTATGCGACGGTATTTGCAAAAAGCTTATCGAACGCCACCCGCACGTTTTCGGCGATGTCAGCGTTAAGGACAGCGGTGAGGTGCTTGAAAACTGGGAACAGATAAAGTCGAGGACAAAGCACCGCAAAACGCAGACGGACAAAATGCTTTCCGTTCCCCGTGAGCTTCCGGCTCTTATGAGGAGCGCTAAAATCCAGGAGAAGGCGGCTAAGGTCGGCTTTGATTGGGATGACGCTTCGGGCGCTTTTGACAAGCTTTCCGAGGAGAGCGAGGAATTAAAGGCAGCCGTTCGCAACAACGATAAGGAAAATATGACCGAGGAGCTCGGCGATCTGCTGTTCTCTGCGGTTAATGTTTCAAGGTTTATCGGCGTTGATGCGGAGGAGGCTCTTACAGCTTCAACGGACAAGTTCTTAAACCGCTTTTCGGTTGTTGAACGCCTTGCAAAGGAACGCAATATAGATATGGAAAAAAGCTCGATTGAGGAGCTTGACCGCCTCTGGAATGAGGCAAAGGAAATGACAAAGTCCAAATAAAAGTGTTCGCACTTTTGGAAATATTAAAAGTTTTATCAAAAACGGAGGACACAAAAATGAATAAGACAGATCTTATCGCAGCAGTAGCTGCAAAGGCAGAACTCTCGAAGAAAGACGCAGACGCAGCTGTTTCGGCTGTATTTGACGCAGTATCGGAAGCTCTTGCACAGGGCGACAAGGTTCAGCTCGTTGGCTTCGGTACATTCGAAGTACGCGCTCGTGCTGCTAAGCAGGGTCGCAACCCCAAGACAGGCGAAGCAATGACAATCGCAGCTTCCAAGGTTCCTGCTTTCAAAGCAGGTAAGGCTCTCAAAGACGCTGTTAAATAATTGTTTTTGACCTTTTGCGGAGGAAGATGTTTTCATCTTCCTCTGTTTTTTTATTCGGCTTTGTGTTATCATATAAAAAACAAACCTCGGAGGAAAACTATGCGACTTGACAAATATCTTAAAATCTCCCGTATCATTAAGCGGAGAACCGTTGCCAACGAAGTGTGCGACGCAAAGCATGTCACGGTAAACGGCAAGGTTGCAAGGGCGTCGTACGATGTGAAGGTCGGAGATATAATCGAAATACGCTTCGGCGAAAAAACAACGAAGTACGAGGTGCTCGGCGTTTCGGAATATGCGACAAAGGAATCTGCTGCTTCAATGTTCAGAGAAATATAAAAACAGCGTACAATCCGAAAAGATTGTACGCTGTTTTGTTGTCTAGCAATTGATGAAAACCCCCGGTTCTACCGGGGGAAAAGGAACGCTTTA
>CAVFQD010000031.1:0-22629 GCA_963624605.1 Eshraghiella crossota
AAAACTGTTTACTATGTCCTTACACTACCTGTTTACTATCTTATTACACTATACAGCTTGCTCCCGCCGCTAACAAATATCAAATCGCCGTAAGCAACTCGGAGGGATTTTAAGGTGGATTTTATATGATTTTATAACAATCCCTCAGTCGTCATAAATGACGACAGCTCCCTTTACACAAGGGAGCCTGTATCGAACAGCCGCAAGGGCTGTCCCTACGGTGTCAATAAATATAAAATTTCATATAAAAAGCGTATCTTGCGATACGCTTTTATTTTTTGATATTCAATTACAGCACATATTCCTCAACCGCTCTTGCAAGGCCGTCGTCCGCATTGGTTGCGGCTTGGTAATTTGCGATTTTCTTTATCTCGTCAACCGCATTGCCCATTGCAAAGGAATATTTTGCAAGCTTCAGCATTTCGTAATCGTTCATTGCGTCGCCGAAAGCCATAACCTCATCTGCGGTAACGCCGATTTCCTTACAAAAGCCGTCAAGCGCCGTGCCCTTGTTGACATTCGGTGCGGTTATCTCGATTTCATCGGGAAGCGAAGAGGTGATATAGAGATTTCTCTTTTCAAATTCCGAAACCAGCGTTTTTTTATGCTCATCGCTCACATTGTAGAGCGCAATTATCTCCGCACACTCGCCCCGCAGTTTTTCGGAAAGCTTATCAGCCGTCGCCGAAAGCCGAGTAAACTCGTCAAGAAACGCCTGCGGAAGCCCTCGGTTGATATAATAACCCGTCTTATTGTTTTGAACATATATTTTGCCGTTGACATAGATATTGTAATAGATGGGAAAGGCGTCAAAAATATTAAGCAGCTCCTCGGTATGCCGCGCGGAAATGCAGTTTTTGTATACATCCTTTTTTGCGTTTCGGTCGAACACGGCGGCCCCGTTTGAATATATTACATAATCCGCAAACGGTATCTGCGAGGTTACATTGTCCGTAAAGGTAAGGGTTCTGCCCGTTGCGATTGCGACCTTTACGCCATTGTCGTGAGCCGCTTTGAGAGCCGCCCTTGTGCGCTTTGTTACCGTTTGGTGGTCGGGTGCCATAAGCGTGCCGTCAAGGTCGGTTACTATGAGTTTTACTGCCATTTTATGCTCCGATTATAATTTTAAGCCGAAATATTTTTTTGCGTTGTTGAAGGAAATATCCTCAACAACCTGCGATAAGAACTTTACATCCTCGGGATATTTGCCCTCCTCAACCCAGTCGCCGATAAGCTCGCAGAGTATTCTTCTGAAATATTCGTGTCTGGGATAGGACAAAAAGCTTCTTGAGTCGGTTATCATTCCGACAAACTTTGAAAGCACGCCGAGGTTTGCAAGGTCGGTAAGCTGACGGCGCATACCGTCGTAATTGTCGTTGAACCACCATGCCGAGCCGAACTGAATTTTCGATGCCGCTTCGTCGGTCTGGAAGTTGCCGAGCATTGTGCCCAAAACTACATTGTCCTTGGGATTGAGCGTAAAGAGAACTGTTTTCGGGAGCTTGCCGAGCTTTGCGAGAGAGTCGAGGAAGCGTGAAAGTCCGACTGCGATTTCCCTGTCGTCAACCGAGTCAAAGCCTGTGTCGGCACCGAGCTTTTGGAACATCTTTGTGTTATTGTTACGAAGTGCGCCGATATGCAGCTCCATTACCCAGCCTTTTTCGGCATAATTTTCGCCGAGGAAGCCGAGAAGCGCCGATTTGTACTTGTCAAGTTCAAGGTCCGAAAGCGGTTTTCCGTCAACGCCCTTTTTGAATATCTGTTCAAGCTCACGGGAGTTTGACGCCGCATACGGGACATAGTTGAGCGCATGGTCGGAAGCACGGCAACCCATCTTGTCAAAAAATTCAATCCTTTCGGCAAGAACCGTTTTAAGCTCCGCAAAAGATGTGATTTCCCTGCCTGCCGTTTTTTCCATTGCCGCAAGCCACGGAATGAAATCCGCCTTTTCAATGCCGAGAGCCTTGTCGGGACGGAATGCGGGCAATATCTTGCACTTGAACGACTTGTCTTTTTTAAGCTTTTCGTGATATTCAAGCGTATCGGCAGGGTCGTCGGTCGTGCAAACGCAGGCAACATTTGATTTTTCAATCAGCTCACGGGGAGTAAAACCGCCCGCCTTGATTTTATCATTGCATCTTTTCCAAATGTCCTCCGCAGTCGAGGGAGAAAGCGTTTCGTAAATTCCGAAATAACGCTGTAATTCAAGATGCGTCCAGTGATAAAGCGGATTACCGATAAGATACGGCATAACCTCCGCCCATTTCATAAACTTGTCGTGACCCGACTTTCTGCCGGTTATATATTCCTCGGATATACCGTAGGAACGCATCGCACGCCATTTATAGTGGTCGCCTCCGAGCCAGAGCTCCGCAATGTCCTTAGGCGTGTTGTTTTCGTAAATCTCTTTCGGGGAAAGGTGACAGTGCCAGTCGAAAATCGGAGTTTTTTCCGCACCCTTTTTATATATTTCCTTTGCTGTTTTTGTGGTAAGCAAGAAATCCTTGTCCATAAATTTTTTCATTTTTCTTTCCCCTTTGCATTATAAATTCTACAAGATATTTTATCACAGTTGAATAAAAGTGTAAACAATAAATGCCGCGGAAAATCGCCACGGCATTTGAGGTGTTTTTGTATATTATTTATTAAGCTCTTTTACTCTTTTTACCTGCATAAGGACATTTGCGCTTGCAGGTCCGCCGAGAGAGGTTCTGCCGTTTACGCACTTATCAAGGTTTATTGCGTCATACACGCCCTCGTCAAAGTCCTCGCAGATGTTTTTATACTCTTCAAGCGGAAGCGTTTCAAGGGTAAGACCTTTCTTTATGCAAAGCGCAACAAGCTCGCCCGTAGCCTTGTATGCGTCCCTGAACGGTATGCCCTTTGAAACAAGATAATCAGCACAGTCCGTAGCGTTGATAAAGCCGCCTGCCGCCGCTTTCCTCATATTCTCGGGGATAGCCGTCATAGTGTCGAGCATCGGGATAAAGGTTGTAAGGCACATTTTAACGGTGTCGAATGCGTCAAAGATTGCCTCCTTGTCCTCCTGCATATCCTTATTATATGCAAGCGGTAAGCCTTTCATCATTGTAAGAAGCGTCATAAGGTCGCCGAACACCCTGCCCGACTTGCCTCTGATAAGCTCCGTTATATCGGGGTTCTTTTTCTGCGGCATAATCGACGAGCCTGTCGAAAAGGCGTCGTCAAGCTCAATAAATTTGAACTCCCACGAGCACCAAAGGATTATCTCCTCGGAAAATCTCGAAAGATGAACCATAAGTATCGAAAGCGCAGATGCAAGCTCCATACAGAAATCCCTGTCGGAAACGCCGTCAAGCGAATTTTGCATTGCCCCGTCAAAACCGAGAGCCTCTGCGGTCATTTCACGGTCGGTGTTGTATGTCGTGCCTGCAAGAGCGCACGAACCGAGCGGAGAATAATTCATTCTCGCCTTTGCGTCGGAAAGCCTTTGCTTATCACGCAGGAGCATTTCCGCATAAGCCATAAGATGATGTCCGAAAGTTATCGGCTGCGCCCTCTGCATATGCGTATATCCGGGCATAACCGCGTCGCTGTACTGCTCCGCCTTTTTCAAAAGCACATCGATAAGCTCGGTAATAAGCGAGTAAACGCTGTCGCACTCGTTGCGCAGATAAAGCCTTATGTCAAGAGCCACCTGGTCGTTACGGCTTCTTGCGGTGTGAAGTCTCTTTCCCGCCTGACCGATACGCTGCGTCAATTCCCCCTCGATAAAGGTGTGAATATCCTCCGCATTGGGGTCGATAAGAAGCTCTCCCGACTCAATTTCGGATTTTATCCGATTCAATCCCGTAACGATTTTTTCCAAATCCTCACAGGAAATAATCGACTGCGCCGCAAGCATTGTTGCGTGTGCGATACTTCCGTCAATATCCTCTTTATACATACGGCTGTCAAAGGAAATCGACGAATTGAAATCGTTTGTCTTTTTATCGACTTCTTTTGAAAAGCGTCCTGCCCAAAGTTTCATGTTTTTCTCCTATAAATATACATATTGCGACAGAGGGCTTACACCCTCTGCCGCTTGAAATATTTTGTGTTTAATTATTTGTCATTACGCTTAGCGTCAAGCAAAGCCTTGACCTTTATCGGGAGACCGAAGAGGTTGATAAAGCCTGCCGAGTCCTTCTGGTCATAAGCTCCGCCGTCGTCGCCGAACGAAGCGACATTCTCGTCGTAAAGTGTGTAGGGAGAGGTTACGCCCGCGTTGATTACATTGCCCTTGTAGAGCTTGAGCTTAACATCGCCCGTAACAGTTTCCTGTGTCTTGTCAACGAAAGCCGAAAGAGCCTCACGCAAAGGTGTAAACCACTTACCGTTATATACAAGCTCGCCGAATTCCTTGGCAACAAGAGCTTTGTAGTGAGCGGTATCACGGTCAAGAGTAATCATTTCAAGGAGCTCGTGAGCCTTGTAAAGGATAGTTCCGCCGGGAGTTTCATATACGCCCCTCGACTTCATACCTACAAGACGGTTCTCAACAATATCGAGAAGTCCTATACCGTTTGCACCGCCGATTTCATTGAGCTTTTCAACGATTTCGAGTGCGCCCATATCCTTGCCGTCAACAGCGGTCGGAACGCCCTTTTCAAAGTGGATTGTAACATATGTGGGGACATCGGGAGCTTTTTCGGGCGATACGCCGAGTTCAAGGAAGCCATCCTTGTTGTAAAGCGGCTCATTTGCCGGGTCCTCAAGGTCAAGTCCCTCGTGAGAGAGATGCCATACATTCTTATCCTTTGAATAGTTCGTTTCACGGTTGATTTTAAGCGGAATGTTGTGAGCCTCGGCATAGTCGATTTCCTCGTCACGGGACTTTATGTTCCACTCACGCCAGGGAGCGATAATCTCCATTTCGGGAGCAAGAGCCTTCAGCGAAAGCTCGAAACGAACCTGGTCGTTGCCCTTACCGGTGCAGCCGTGGCAGATTGCGTCAGCGCCCTCTTTCTTGGCAATTTCAGCAAGTCCTTTTGCGATGCAGGGACGGGCGTGCGAGGTGCCGAGAAGATATTCCTCATATTCTGCGCCCGCTTTAAGGCAGGGCCAAATGTAATTTTCAATATAATCCTTTTTCAAATCGAGCACATAGAGCTTTGAAGCGCCTGTTTTAAGAGCCTTTTCCTCAAGTCCGTCAAGCTCTGTTCCCTGGCCGACATCTCCGGAAACAGCGATAACCTCACAGTTATTGTAATTTTCCTTAAGCCACGGAATAATGATTGATGTATCAAGTCCGCCCGAATAGGCAAGAACTACTTTTTTAATATCCTTCTTGTTCATTTCAGTTACCTCCGAATGAAGTTTTCTTTTCTTTACATAGAGATTATACACCGTTTCGGCATAAAATCAAGTGTTTTTTGCATTTTATTCATAAAAAATGCATATTTGTGTATATTGATAGAATAAATATGCAGATTTTGCGTGTTTTTATGCATATTTTGGATGGATAAAGTATAATATGCGATATTGAATTAAGCCGCTGAAATCGTTTAAGTAACATTTCTCTTTTTAAGTACTCGCTTTTATTTCAGACAAAAAAATACGGCGTTCAAACCGAACGCCGTAAAATTTTGATTTAATAAATCAGTCAGCTGTGTAGGGAAGAAGAGCGATAGCTCTTGCTCTCTTGATAGCTGTTGTGAGTTCTCTCTGATGATAAGCGCATGTGCCTGTTACTCTTCTGGGGAGAATCTTTGCTCTCTCTGAAGTGAAACGACGGAGCTTTGCTGCGTCTTTGTAATCAATCTTATCAACCTTTTCTACACAGAAAGCACAAACTTTTTTGCGTTTTCTGTTCATGGGACGAGAATTTTTATTTTCAGCCATTGTTATATCCTCCTGTAAAATTCAATTAAACCGATGTTCAGAACGGAAGTCCGTCATCATCGTCTGCCGCCGAACCGAAACCGAAATCGTCCTCCGCAGCTGCGGGAGTCGAGAAGTTTGCGGTGTTGCCTGCCTGATATGACGGAGCGTTTGCAGCCGGAGCCTCAAAACGGTTCTGACCTGCGTCCGATGACTTTGAGCCACAGAACGAAACATTATCCGCAACAATTTCAACAGCGGTTCTCTTAGCGCCCGTCTTATCCTCATAAGTACGGGTCTGGATTGAGCCTTGTACGGCTATCATTGAGCCTTTATGGAAATAACGGGTTACGAAATCGGCGGTCTGACGCCAAGCGACAACATTGATGAAATCAGCCTGTCTCTCCTCGCCCTGTCTGACATAATTTCTGTCGACAGCGACGCAGAAGGATGTAACCGAAATGCCGTTTGCCGTTGTACGCAACTCGGGGTCTGCTACAAGCCTACCCATTATAACTGCACAGTTAATCATTTCCTTTTCCTCCGATTACTTCTTTACTACGATTGAACGGAGAACGCCGTCTGTGATTCCTGCAACACGCTGGAACTCAGCCGGAAAAGCCGGCTCACACTCAATGTTGAAGAGTACATAGTAGCCTTCAGCCTCATCATTGATAAGGTAAGCAAGCTTTCTCTTGCCCCACTCGTCAACGCTTTCAAGAGTGCCGTTTTTCTCAATCAATGCCTTGAATTTTTCAACAAGGGTCTGTACGTCCTCATCGGTCTTGTTGTTTACCGAAAGAACTGCGATTGCTTCATACTTTGTCATTCTTTTGCACCTCCTTATGGACTCTGCCCTCACATTTTGAATTTTGAGGGAAGGAGCCGAAAACATAAAAAACATTTTCAGCGAATTATTATTATATCAGCAAGAGCAATATAAGTCAAGATTTTTTTCGGAACAGATGAACAAAGCAGATGACAGCACCGTAGGGACAGCCCTTGCGGCTGTCCGCATTTCATATCAAATTCGATTAGTGCTTCCGCTCCATCCTAGAGGGGGCTGTCGTTTTTTCGCAGAAAAAATGACTGGGGGAGTTTTTACAAAGTTTGATAAAATCTTTTTTACTCCCTCAGTCAAACGCTTTGCGTTTGACTGAGGGAGAGATAACGAAAATTTGATATTTATTTTCGGCGGGAGCAAGCCCCCGCCCTACCGATATTGAAATGCACAACCCGTAGGGACAGCCCTTGCGGCTGTCTGTCAATATAGCTTATATATAATTTATTGAGGACAGGGGCGAGCCCTGTCCCTACGATAATATTCTAATCCGTGCGAAGCACCCGCACCTCTTCACTGTTCACTATTCACTCTTACCTCGCCCAAAGGGCGCTGCCCCGCCCTACCGCATCGCCATTACCGACTTTTACGGATTTGCGGACAGCCGCAAGGGCTGTCCCTACGAGCCGAACATAAAAAATCAGGGCGAACTGTGTTCGCCCCGTAATTTGAAAGTTTATATATTCTTTCAATTCAGCGTAATCACCATACAGTTGAGCACGCCTGCGAAAACAAGCCACAGGATATACGGTATCTGCAAATAGCCCGCCGCAGGTCTTATGCTTTTGAAATTTACCGTCATCATTATGACAAGCACCAATAAAAGCAAAAGCCATATAAACGAAAATGTGAATGCGTGCAATCTGAAAAAGAACACGGGCCAAAGGAAATTTACCGCAAGCTGTGCAATATACAGCGCAAGCGACTTCTTCGTCATACCGCCCTTTGACTCATAAACAAGATATGCGGAAATGCCCATAAGCAGGTAGAGAATTGTCCAAACCACCGAAAACACCGCAGGTGCAGGCGTAATCGACGGCGTGTTTATCCCGTCAAAGCCTTTCATCGTTCCGCCGACAACCGAGCTCAATGCACCGACCGCCAATGTGCCGAGGGTCCAGAACAAAAGCGGTTTCCACTTAATTTTTACTGTCATACTCTCACCCTTTCATATGTAATATATGAAAAAGTGAAAAAATTATACTATCTTATATGTATGACCTCGCCCGAAGTGAGCGTTGACGTACCCTCGGCATTGCTTATTACAAGTCCGCCGTTTACGTCAATGTCAATTGCTCTTGCGTCAAATTCGCGGTCGGGCTTGATAACATGGACTAACTGTCCGACGGTTGCCGAATGAGCCTTGAGCCTGTTTATGATGTCCGTGTTGTCATATGAGTTAAGCGCATTGTTCCTGATAACATACCTGTCGATATTATTGACAATGTCAACAAGAATTTCGTTGTGGTCAAGCTCCTCTGCGCCCGTGTATTCGTTGCCTATCGAGGTTGCGGTGTATTCGAGCTCATCGGGGAAGTCAATCTTTTCAACATTTACGCCTATTCCGATAACAACATATCTCGGTCTGCCGTTTTCGTTGATTATCTCACAGAGAATACCGCAAATTTTTTTGTCGTTCACAAGAATATCGTTCGGCCATTTTATTTTAGCCTCGATATTAAACATATTGTAAAGCGTATCCCTTACGGCAAGACCCGCAATGGAGGAAATGAGGTCGAAATTCTTTTCGTTGCCCGCGATTTCGTGAACAACAGAAAAATAAATTCCCGAGCCCTTGGGGGAATAAAAGCTTCTTCCCGTTCTGCCCTTGCCTGCCGTCTGATAATTTGCAACAACCAACAGTTCCTTATTTTTGCCCTCGTGGCACATCTGCTTTGCGATGTCGTTTGTCGAGGTGGTCTCGGGATAATATTTAAGAAATTTTTTCGCCTTGTACTGTTTAAGATGATAGACAAGGCCCTTTTCGTTCAAATCAAGATTTTTCATATAATTCCTCTTTAATGTTTGATAGATATATTTTATACAAGATATATTTTTACACAGTTTCGCCCCGAGGTCAAGTAGAAAAGAACAAAGCACCCGTTTTTTCGGGTGCTTTGCTTTAGGGGAAGAAAAGGGATAAATGAAAAAGTGTATCGGTTCTCTCTAACCGATGATTAAAGTATAACGGGAAATTGTTTCCGTACAATATACTTTTATTGAACAATCTGTAAACAAACGCTTATACCGTTTCCGAATAGCTGCCGAGGTATGTGAACTTCTCGGTTGTGCTTTCAAGCTCGTTTATCATCTGGATAAACCTGTCGGAATACACGCTCGACTCAATGTCGAAATAGAACATAAACTCAAAATCTCTGTCTGTAAGCGGACGGCTTTCGAGCTTTATGATGTTGATGTCAAGAGCATAGAACATTGAAAGCATTGAATAAAGCGAGCCCGGCTTATGCGCAAGCGTGAGCATAAGGCTTGTTTTGTCCGCACCCGGATAAACCTCAAGATTTTTTGAAATGCAGATAAACCTTGTGTAATTGTTTGCCCTGTCCTGAATTGACTCGCATACGGTTTCAAGGTCATAAAGCATAGAACAATCGTTTGAAGAAATAGCCGCAACATCGTTTCTGCCGCTTTCGGCAACATTTTTCGCCGCAACCGCCGTGTTCTCGCAAATTGTAACCTTTACATTGTGAAGTGAATTGAGAAAATCGCTGCACTGGCTTATAGCCTGCTCATGCGAATAAATTTCCTTTATGTCCTCAAGCTTCGTGCCCTTGTTTGCAAGAAGCGAATGGTTAACCTTTAATCTTATCGATTTAACAATATAGAACTTGTTCTTGTTCATAAGGTCGTAAACATGGTTTACCGAGCCTGCGGTGCTGTTTTCAATCGGCAAAATGCCGTACTTGCAAAGTCCCTGTGCGACCGCCGCAAAAACGCCGTCCCAGCTGTCAAAGAACATAATGTTGGGGTTTCTGAAAAGCTTTTCGCACGCAAGGGTCGAATAAGCGCCCTCAACACCCTGACACGCAACGATAGCCGACTCGGGGAACGACTTTTTGTCGCTCTCGTCAAGAGCCGCTTCAATTTTCTTTATAAGCTCCGACTTGTTGCCGAGGCACTTGTGCTGATATGTTCTTGAAAGCTCCAATATCTGCGAGTAAAGGCGAAGCGAATAGTTTGCGAATTCCTCGCCGCTCATATCCGCAATCTTGTTAAGCAGCTCTCTCTCCCTCGTCTTGTCGAGGACGGGAAGCTTGTTCTCCTTTTTATATTTTGCAACCTCGGCTGCAATTTCCATTCTGTCCTTGAAAAGCTCAACCATTTGGCTGTCAATCTCATCAATTCTGCCTCTCAGCTGCTCCAATTCCATAATATACCTCCGTAATTTTATTTAATAATGTTTCTTTTTATAACAACAGGTCAAGCACCGTTATCGCCGCAACCGCCTCAACTGCGGGGACGGCTCTCGGAACGATACACGGGTCGTGCCTGCCTTTGATTTTAAGTTCTTCCTGCTTTTTGGTCTGAAGATTTACGCTTTCCTGCGAAACGGCTATAGACGGCGTGGGCTTTACCGCCGCACGGAAAACTATCGGCATACCCGAGGTTATTCCGCCCAAAATTCCGCCGTGGTCGTTCTTTTCGGTAATGATTTTGCCGTCGGAAACGGTAAAGTTGTCATTGTTTTCACTGCCGTATTTAAGCGTGCCCGAAAAGCCGCTTCCGAACTCAATTCCCTTTATTGCGGGAATTGCAAAAATATTTCTTGCGATTATATTTTCTATTCCGTCAAACATCGGTTCGCCTATTCCTGCCGGCATACCCGTTATCGCACATTCGATTATTCCGCCGACAGAGTCTCCGTTTTCCCTTGCAACATCAATAATCGCTCTCATTCTCTCTCCTGCCTCAGGGTCAAGAACGGGAAAAAACGGGTCAAGCTCGTCCTTTTGGATATTACAGCCGTCAAACCGCTCGTCGTAAGCGTCCTTTACCGAATATATATGAGCCTTGACCTCAACGCCCTTTTCACGGAGCATCTGCATACATAATGCGCCCGCATAGCACAGCGGAGCGGTAAGTCTGCCGGAAAACTGTCCGCCGCCCGCAATATCGTTGTGACCCGAAAACTTAACATATGCCGCATAGTCCGAATGAGACGGACGGGGCAAGGCTTTAAGGCTGTCATAGTCCTGCGAACGGGTGTTGGTGTTGTCAATTTTGATTGCAAGCGGAGCGCCGCATGTTACGGAGTTTACAAGTCCCGACATAACCTGCGGAATATCGCTTTCCTTTCGCGGAGTGGCAAACGAATTATGTCCCGGAGCACGCCTTGACATAAATTTCATAACCTCGTCGGAATTTATCTCAAAGCCTGCCGGCAAGCCGTCAATAACCGCGCCTATGGACTGCGAGTGCGACTGTCCGAACACGCTGACGCTAATTTTGTTACCCCTGAGGATTGATGACATCTGCTTTTCCTCCCAGCATTTTATAATCTTCAAAGAAATTCGGATAGGATTTGCTTACCGCCTGAGCCTCTCTTACGGTTATTTCTCCCGATGAGCCGAGAGCCGCCACCGCCGCCGACATAACCATTCTGTGGTCGGAATAAGACGAAACCTCGCCGCCGGAAATTTTTTCATCGCACCATACGACAAGTCCGTCGTCCGTCTGTGCGTTGACATTGCCGAGCCTTGTAAGGCTTTCGCATATTGCCTGAAGCCTGTCGCTCTCTTTGAGTCTCAAACGCTCCGCATTTGTAACGACCGTAATGCCGCTTTTGGCATTTGCCGCCGTTACGGAGAGCACGGGAACCAAATCGGGAATGTCAGAAGCGTCAATCTGCACGCCGTGAAGCTCGGCACTTTTAACTCTGACGCCGTCGCCGTCCGCCTTGACATCGGCACCCATCCGGTTTAATATGTCAACTATCTTTTTGTCGCCCTGAAGCGAATTAAAATCAAGCCCCGTCACGGTAACGTCGCCGTTTATAGCTCCCGCACACAGGAAAAATGCGGCGTTCGACCAGTCGCCCTCGACAAAAATTTCTTCGGGCGAAATATATTTCTGCGAGCCCTTTATGTAATATGTATCGTCCTTTTCGGTAACCGTAATGCCGAATTTTGAGAGCGTGTTTACCGTCATATTTATGTAAGAGCGTGATTCGACGGGCGGCAAAAGCCTGATTGAGCTGTCGCCGTCGAGCAACGGCAGAGCAAACAAAAGACCCGTTACAAACTGCGAGCTGACATTGCCCTTGAGAGTGTATTCTCCGCTTTGAAGTCCGCCCGAAATTTCAATTGGAAACTGCCACGGCGGAGTAAATGTAACGCCCTTTTTCTCCATCTCGTTTCGCAACGGAACAATGGGTCTTGACGGCAATCTGCCCGAGCCCGTAATCACGGCGTCTTTTCCGAGTGCCGCCGCAACAGGCAATAAAAACCTGAGCGTTGAGCCGCTCTCACGACAGTCAAGCGTAGCCTTTTTTTCCGAATTTTCAACGGGTATAACGGTAATCACATCACCGTCTCTTGTGATTTTTGCGCCGAGAGCTTCGAGGCAGCCGACCGTTGCCTTTATGTCCTCGGAATCGGAATTGCAGTGAATTACCGTTTTTTTATCCGAAAGCGCCGCCGCTATGAGTATTCTGTGGGCGTCGGACTTGGACGAAATCGCCTTAACCGTTCCCTCAAGCCTTGACCGCGTGATTTTTACATCCATTCAGTTCAATCCTTTTTCGATTATATCTTTAAGTGAATTTATCTGCGTTTTGTAAAGCTCGCATTTGCCGAATTCGGACGGTATTACAAGCGTTATATCGTCTCCGCTTCGTTTCTTATCGGAAAGAGTGACACGGAACAGCTCGTCCGCAGAAAAATCGGTCGATACGGGGAGATTGTATTTTTTGAGAAGCGACACCATAAATTCGGTAATATCAACCTTTGTAATACCCGATTTATACGCCCCTCTCGACATCAGCACCATACCTATCGCAACCGCACTGCCGTGAGGTACCGCAAAATCGCTGCACTTCTCAATCGCATGACCGATTGTGTGACCGAAATTGAGAAGCCCTCTCACTCCCCTGTCGGTTTCATCGACATTGACCACATCGCGCTTAAAGGTAACGCATTTTTCAATTATATATTCAAGGTTATCCCTTGCGTTGTTTTCGTTTAAGAAATTGAGAAAATCGCCGTCAAACAGAGCGCCGTATTTTATTGTTTCAGCCATACCGTCGGCAAAAATTTCATCGCTCAGGGTTGAAAGCGTCGAATAGTCGCAAATCACAAGCTTCGGCTGATAAAAAGCTCCGGCAAGATTTTTGCCTGCCTTTAAGTCGATTGCCGTTTTGCCGCCGACGGACGAGTCGACGCAGGCGAGAAGCGTGGTGGGAATCTGAACGAACGAAATTCCGCGAAGATATGTTGCCGCGCAAAAGCCTGCAATATCCCCGACCACTCCGCCGCCGAGAGCCACAATGCAGTCGCTCCTCGTGAGCCTGTTTTCAGCCATAAATTCAAGCATATCGGAATATGTGTTGATGTTTTTTGACTTTTCGCCGTTCGGGAACACAAGCTTGACCGTTTCAAAGCCGTTTGCTTCAAGGGAGTTGCGAACCGTATCGGAATAAAGCGGGTCAACAACGCTGTCCGTAACGATTGCCGCCGTTTTTGCCGAGGTTACCTCTCTTATCATTCTGCCGCTGTCTTTGAGCAAGCCGTCGCCGATAACAATATTATATTTACTTCCCGTTGATACCTCAACAGTTTTCATAAAATCACCGTAGCCTTTCAGTCCTCGTATTCGCCGTCAATCTGTTCCTTGCAAATTCTGCCGTCACGCAAAAGCCTTTCAATCGTTCCCGCGTCATTCTCTTTAAGAGCCTTTGAATACTGCTTGAGATTTTCGATTATTGTATCGATCTCAAAAGCAAGATTTTCCCTGTTTTCAAGGAACAGCTCCGTCCACATAACCTCGTTGAGCTTTGCGACCCTTGTCAAATCCCTGTAGCTTCCCGCCGAAAAGCCCTTGTGAAGCTTTGCGCTCGGGCTCTTAACATAGGCGTTTGACACAACATGTGCGAGCTGTGAGGTAAATGCGATTATCCTGTCGTGCTCCTCGGGAGTGGTGTTCTGTATGTTTGTAAAGCCGATTTTCGAAAACAGCTTTCTTACGGTGTCAAGCTCGTTTATTCCCGTATCGGGAGACGGAACAAGAAGCATTGAGGCATTTGAGAACATTGTAACCTTTGAATGCTCAAAGCCCGAAAGATGAAGTCCCGCCATCGGGTGAGCACCGACAAAGGTAAAGCCATTTTCCTTTGCGACGCGGTACATATCCTCGCACACATAAGTCTTGACGCCGCAGGTGTCAAGCACTATTGCGCCCTTTTTGAACCTCTTTGCGTTTTCGGTAATGTACTTCTTTGTCGCCTCGGGATAAAGACCCGTGATTATTATATCACATTCGGGAATTTTTTGCTCGGTCATTTCATCGTCTATCGCTCCGAGAAGCTTTGCTTTGAGAACAACATTACCGTCAATGTCATAGCCGATAACCGTGTTGTCCGTATTGTATTTTATCGCCTTGGCGAGCGAGCCGCCGATAAGGCCTAAGCCTACTACTCCGACTGTCATTTTATCAAACCTCTTTTAATGCGTTTCTGATTTTGTTTACGCCTCTGCAAACCTCATCAAACTGGTCTGGGGTCAGTGCCTGCGGACCGTCGCAAAGAGCCTTTGCAGGGTTGTTGTGAACCTCAATCATAAGTCCGTCCGCACCGCAGGCAGCCGCCGCATACGACATGGGCTTTACAAGTCTTGCAATACCCGAAGCGTGGCTCGGGTCGATAATTACGGGCAAGTGAGTCTTTTCTTTAAGAATCGGAACAGCCGAAAGGTCAAGAGTGTTTCTTGTAGCGGTTTCAAAGGTTCTGATACCTCTTTCGCAAAGGATTACCTTTGAGTTGCCGCCTGCCATAATGTACTCTGCGCTCATAAGAAGCTCCTGAATGGTGCCGGAAAGACCTCTCTTTAAGAAAATCGGCTTATCAAGCTTGCCGAGTTCTTTAAGAAGCTCAAAGTTCTGCATATTTCTTGCGCCGACCTGAATGATGTCAACATTTTCAAACAGGTCAATATGCGAAGCGTCCATAATTTCGGTAACGATCGGCATACCCGTCTCCTTCTTTGCCTCAAGAAGGAGCTCAAGTCCCTCTGCTCTCATACCTTGGAAAGCGTAGGGCGAGGTTCTCGGCTTGAATGCGCCGCCTCTTAAAATGTTCGCGCCCGACTTTTTGACAGCCTTTGCAATCTCGATTATCTGCTCTCTCGACTCAACCGAGCACGGGCCCGCCATAAACTGGAACGAACCGCCGCCGATTTTAATTCCGTTTCCGAGGTCGATTACCGTGTCGTCGGGATGGAATTTTCTGTTTGCCTGCTTGTACGGCTCCGAAACACGCCTTACACCCTCTACTATGTCAAGACCCTCGATAAGGTCCGTATCTATCTTACTTGTGTCGCCGATAAGGCCCCATACCGTCTGGTACTCGCCCAAGGATTCGTGAATGTCAACCTCCTGGTTTTTAAGCCATTGTCTGAGCACCTCTACCTTTTGTGACTCGGCGTCCTTTTTCAAGATTACGATCATTTTATTTTCCTTCTTTCAAAAAATAATCCCCGCAGCGTAATTCACTGCGGGGTGTAAGTTTACTTATCTCTGAACCTTGTTAAGCAACCTGTTTTGCAGCGAACGACATTATTACCTTACCAAAAAAGTTGATAAAGTAGAAATAGAAGTATTCAACTGCAAATGAAAACTTGCCCATTTGTCTGTTCTCCTGAGATTTTGATGGTAATATATTAGCATTAACTAACCTAAAAGTCAACACTTTTTTCAAAGTTGTTATAAATATGAAAATTTCATAAAATCTCGCCCGTAGGGACAGCCCTTGCGGCTGTCCGATACAGGCTCCCTCTGACAGGCAACATATGCAATCGCCGCCCGTGGCGGATAAAGGGAGCATCTGTTGGCGTAGCGGTCGATTTTGTGCGGCGCTCCAAGCCGCACTTGCAAACATAGGCTCCCTCTGACGAGGGAGCTGTCAAACGCTCTGCGTTTGACTGAGGGAGAGATAACGAAAATTTGATATTTACTGCTTTCTCTCCTTCCGTCACGCCTGCGGCGTGCCACCTTCCTCGTCAGAGGAAGGCTTGGTTTTGCGGTTGTTTTAATTTGATGGAACCCGTAAGGACAGCCCTTGCGTGCGAGGTAGTATGTAATAGTGAACAGTGAAAAAGGCACTTCCGAAGAAGTGCCTTGACCGGATAAGCCGGTTATATCTGTTTAAGTCTGCCGAGCCTTTTAATTCCGCCGCCGAAGAGGAAGCCGCGAAGAATCTTGCCGAGACCTCTCCAGAATTTATCCTCGTTAAGGATAAGCAGCAAGCCGTCAGCCATTTTCGGGCTGAAGATGCCGAAGCTCATGGAGATAAAGTTCTTGATAGGCGTCTGTAACGCAACCGCACCCATCATCGTCTCCGCACCGAGCATCTTTGTGAGCATTCTGCAAAGTCTGCCGCCCCACTTGCCGTCCTTGGCGTCCTCAAGAGTGTTGAGGTAATTGAGCGGTATGCTCTTATCACGGGTTGAAGGCGGAATTTCGTGACCGAGAACAGCTCTGAACTCGTCGTCCGAAACATTCATAATGTCGGCGCCGTAATATGACGGTGCCATCTTATGATAATCGGGAACAGCGTAGCTGACTGTCGACTCAACATTGAGCGAAGCCTCAAGCTTTATATCGCGGCTTGAAGCGCCGACCAAAATCTTAAATTCGCCTGTTTCAACCTGCCAATCATGAGCGTCAACATTATAGAAAGCAAACGCACGCTTTTCGAGGTCGATTGAAACCTCTTTTTCCTCGCCTGCTTTAAGGAATACCTTCTTAAAGCCCTTGAGCTCCTTGACGGGTCTGTAAATTGTCGATTCAACATCCGAAACATAAAGCTCGGCAATCTCTGCGCCGTCTCTTGAGCCTGTGTTCTTAACCTTAAAGGTAACGGTAACGGTGTCGGTGTCCTTTATATTGTCGGAAGAAAGCTTAATGTCGCTGTATTCAAAGGTTGTGTAGGAAAGACCGTGACCGAACGGGAAGCGAACCTCCTTGTTTGCGGTGTCGTAATATCTGTAGCCTACATATATACCCTCTCTGTATTCAACGGAAACGGGTGTGCCGGGGAAGTAGTTTGCGCTTGAATTGTCCGCAAGTGCATAAGGATATGTCTCAGCGAGCTTGCCCGACGGGTTGACATCGCCGAAGAGAATGTCACAAACTGCGCTTCCTGCCGCCTGACCCGTAAGGAATTCGTTAAGGATAGCGGGAACCTCGTCAGCCCACGGCATCTCAACCGAAGAGCCGCCCGAAAGTACAACTACAACCTTCTTGTTTACCTTGAGCACTTCCTCAACAAGCCTGTTGTGAAGTGGCGGAATACCGAGGTGCTTTCTGTCGTTGCCCTCTGTCTCAAATTCGTCCGTAAGACCGATAAAGAGAACCGCAGCATCAGCGTTCTTAGCCTTTGTAACAGCCTCCGCTACGAAGGTATCGTCCGAAATCTTGTTTTTCTTATCGGTTGAATAGCCCTGTGCGTATTCTACGCTTACGCCCATTTCCTTTGTCATTGTGTCAAAGGCGTTGTCAAGGTCGATGGGGTTGATAAGCGAAGAGCCTGCGCCCTGATAACGGGGCTTCTTAGCCATCTCGCCGATAAGTGCAATCTTTGCGTCCTTTTTAAGGGGAAGAATATCGCCGTCATTCTTCATAAGAACCATACACTGACCTGCAATTTCCCTTGCAAGACGGTGATGCTCCTTGGGGTCGTATGTATATTCGCCGAGGGTTGCAACCGACTTGTCAACCATATCGAGGATAAGGTCAACCGCATGGTCGAGAACAGCAACATCAAGCGAACCGTCACGAACAGCGTCAACAATCTTCTTTGTGCCGTCTCCGCAGGAGGTGGGCATTTCGATTTCCTGACCTGCGATGAGTCCGGGAACTCTTTCGTTTTCAGCGCCCCAGTCGGTTACGACAAGGTTTTTGTATCCCCAGTCGCCGCGGAGAACATCGGTAAGGAGCCATTTATTTTCTGCACAGTAGTAGCCGTTAAGTCTCTCATAAGCGCACATTATCGTCCACGGCTGAGCCTTTTTGACAGCTATTTCAAACGGGCGGAGATAAACCTCACGAAGCGTTCTTTCGTCCGCTACGGTGTTTACCGTCATACGCCTTGTTTCCTGGTTGTTTGCCGCATAATGCTTTAACGATGTGCCTATACCCTTTGACTGAACGCCGTTGATAAAGGAAGCCGCCATCTCGCCCGCAAGCTCGGGGTCCTCCGAGAAATACTCGAAGTTTCTTCCGCAAAGCGGCGAACGCTTAATGTTTGTACCGGGTCCCAAAAGAACGGATACCTTTTCCTTGCGGCACTCGTCGCCGAGAGCCTCGCCCATTCTTCTGATAAGGTCCGTATCCCATGAGCAGGCAGTAGCCGAAGCTGTGGGGAAGCAGATAGCCGGAACGCCTTTGAGAAGGTCTGTTTCGCCCTTCTTAGCCGCTTCGGGATCGCCCTTTTTACGGATTCCGTGAGGTCCGTCGTTAAGGCTGACCGATTTAATACCCAGACGGTCAACGGGCTGGCTGTGCCAATAATCAAGTCCGTCGCACATGCTCGCTTTTTCTTCAAGCGTCATTTTTGCGATGAGATCTGCATGTTTCAATGCCATATTGTTCCTCCCTTAATAAACGAAAAGATTTTTGTTTCGGTAATATAATAAAACAAAATCCCAATTCTTGCAAGGGCTTTGCCGACATTTTTATCGGATTTGTTCAAAAACAACGGAATTATATAATTAAAAAATCGGGAGCACCCGTATAAGGAGCGCTCCCGTAAATTTACGGCTTTCACAACAGCATAGGCTGAAGCTGTTTACCCTCCAGCGCCGCTTTGAGCGTTTCGGGTATCTTTTCAAAATCCGCAACCGTCGAATTCGGCTTGTTTATGCAGTCGTCCTGCCTTAACGGCACAAAATACATATTTTTCGCATTCATAAGCAAGCCGATGTTTTTAGCCGCCGCAGCAAGTGCGTCGTTTGTCGAAACAGCGATTATGACGGGTCTGTCGTTCCTCAAATGAGCCTTTACAGCAAGCGTTACGGAGGTGTCCGTTATACCGTTTGCGAGCTTTCCGAGCGTGTTGCCCGTGCAGGGAGCTACCACAAGTGCGTCAAGCATTTTTTTGGGACCTATCGGCTCGGCGGAAAAAATCGTGTGTATAATTTCGTTCCCCGTTATTTCGGAAATTCTGCTCGTGAAATCCTTTGCCTTTCCGAAACGGGTGTCGGTTGAATATGCATTTTGCGACATTATCGGGATAACGTTGTACCCCGATTCCTTTAGGACGGACATCTGCGGGATAACCTTGGAAAATGTGCAGAACGAGCCGCACATTGCAAAGCCCACATTTACCATTTACCTACCTCCTGAACAAATACTCTCTATTCTCTCGGCTATAAGAGCGCCCGCCTGTCGCGGAAAATATTTTCCCGGAAGCGACAACGCTCTTATCAATCTGATTGAAAAGGCTTTCGCCGTGTTTTCATCCTCTCCGAAAGGAGCGGAGGCTATATCGACTATAACGGTATCTCCGTTCATTTCGGCAAATATTTTTTCGTCAAGTATTAAGGCGGGTACGGTATTTATCACAAGCCGAAAATCCTTTATCCTGTCGGGCAGGGCGTCAAGATACAAAAAGTCATATCCTTTATCTCTCGCCTGCTTTTCGGCGGCTTTGCTTCTTGCACATACGGAAAAATCACAATTTTCGGCACAGAGTAAGTCGGCAGTCGCCTTTGCTGTTCTTCCGAAGCCCGTTATGACCGTTCGCATATTGCGAAAATCAATACCGTTTTCCGAAAAAACCTTCGGCAGAGCCTTTGCGGTCAGCACGGCGTTTTCGTTTATCATTTCGCCGTCGTAATAGTCGAACACTGCCGCCCCGCGTTCCTCGAGTGCGACTTCAAGGTCGGGATTTACTATTCCGCCTATTACCGCATCGCCCTTTTTGATTGCGGATATAAACGTTTTGAGACTCATCTGCGGATTTGCGCTTTTCATATTTATATATACGCCGTCCCGTGTTACGGGAAGCGGCAGGATTACCGTTTTACTGTTTTCCGCTTCGGAAAGAAGCTCCGTTTCGCTCCTGCACGGAGAGACCTCAAACCCCTTTTCCGAAAGATACTGTTCAACATATTCAAAGCGTTTGTCGCCGCCGATAATCATTATCTTTTTATTTTCCATACGGCATACCTCCGTCTTAATTCTACAATACATTCTATGAAAATCAAAGATTTATTGTGCCAATCGGGAAAATAGGGTTTGAATTTTTATAAATATGCAATATAATATATTGTATAAAACTATTTAAGCAGGTATTTATTATGAGTGATATTTCCGAAATCTTAAAAAGCGCAAAAAGAATACATTTCATCGGCATAGGCGGAAGCGGTATGTGTCCTCTTGCGGAAATTCTGCACGCAAAGGGATATTCGCTTCAGGGCTCGGACAACAACGAAAGCTCGATTGTCGAAAGAATACGCAAGCTCGGCATTCCCGTTATGATGGGTCAGAAAGCCGAAAACATAAAGGGAGCGGATATGATAGTATATTCCGCCGCAATCCAGCGCGGAAACGAGGAACTTGAAGCGGCTCTCGCAAGCGGTATTCCAACCTTTACCCGTGCGGAGCTTTTCGGCGAGGTAACAAAGCATTTTGACAACTGCATAGGCATATGCGGCACTCACGGCAAAACCACCACCACATCAATGACGGTTCAGGCAATGCTCTCCGCAAACCTCGACCCGTCGGCGGTTATCGGCGGCAAGCTTCCGCTGACAGACAGCTACGGCAGAGTGGGAAAGAGCGACACGATAGTCTGCGAGGCTTGCGAATATGTCGACACATTCCTGCACCTTTTCCCGAATGTTGCGGTCATACTCAATATCGACGAGGACCATATGGAATATTTCAAGACCCTTGACAATCTTATATTGAGCTTCCGTAAATTTGCGTTGCTTGCAAAAAGTGCGGTAATTTATAACGGAGACGACGCAAACACGCTCAAAGCCGTTGAGGGAATTGAGGGCAAGGATATGATTTCCTTCGGCTTCTCCGACAAGAACGACTACTATGCCGAAAACATAGAGGAGATAAACGGAGCATACACCCGTTTTGATGTTATGTACAAGGGCAAGAGCCTCGGCAATGTTTCGCTTGCCGTTCCGGGTAAGCACAATATTCTCAACGCCCTTGCGGCAACGGCGAGCGCTGTTTATTCGGGCGCGAAATTCGATGAATGTATCGAGGGCTTGGAGAGCTTTACGGGCGCAGGCAGGCGTTTTGAAAAGCTCGGCACCTACGGCGGAATTGATTTCATAGACGATTACGCACACCATCCCGCCGAACTCAAGGTTACGCTTGAGGCGGCGATGAAGCTCGGCTACAACAAGGTGTGGGCGGTTTTCCAGCCGTTTACCTATTCAAGGACCGTTATGCACTTTGATGAATTTGTGGAAGTCCTTAAAATTCCCGACAGATGCGTTATGACGGAGATTATGGGCTCGAGGGAAACCAACACCTACGGCGTTTACACCTCGCAGTTGGCGGAAAAGATACCGAATTCCGTTTGGTTCAATACACAGAAGGAGGTTGCCGATTATGTTGTAAGGAACGCAAAATCGGGCGACCTTGTGCTGACAATGGGCTGCGGCGACATATACAAATCGGCTCATATGATGATTGATATGTTAAAGGAAAAACAAGCGTAATAATCCTTATATACAAAACGGAGCAAGGCTGACAGCATACGGTGCAACTCAAAAACGGGTTGCACCGATTTTTATGCTATGCGATAAATCCAAACTTACGAGAATTTTGCCGCATCCTTTACGATATGCAATGAGTTCCCGCTCTCTGCGACTGCGCAATGAAAATTTTACAAACAAAAAACAGACACAGCCGACAGGGTTCATCTCCGTCAGCTGTGCTTATTTCAAGCGCAAATTAAGTTTTAGCAATGAAAAATATGTAAGCTGCTATCAGCACAACGATTTTACGGATGTATATACTGCCCGTGTTTTTTTGTATTTTTGCCGTATTGAATAGCAAATTTAGGACAGTGATGTAAGCAGGAAAGGCACATAACGCATTGCTCCTTAACCCATTCGGGTTTGCGGGCTTTAAGCCTAATGGCGGAAACAGGGCAGTTTTTGGCACACAAGCCGCACCCAACGCAGGTATCTTCAACCGAAAAATGCTTTGTTTTACGCATTGAATCATATTCGATATTATAGCCTATCTTTGCAAGCGGATAAGGAAGCTTATTTTTCATAAAATCCCCGTTGGCAAAAGTCTTTACCTGCTTGATAATATAATCAATTTCAGGTTCGGCGTTATCGTTTATTTTTAAAACCTTTTCTTTATTGCTCAAATCAAAAATCGGAGTCCAAGCGTCCGGCATTTTCACGCTGAATTTTGCGGACAACGGCAAGCCTTTGGGCTCAAGAATATTATCTGCGAATTTTCCTGTCTGTCCCGGAGTTGTTCCGTAAGTAGCAATGAAATATATGTAGTTCGGCTTATAGCGCAAATCCAATCTTTGTAAAAACTCGGTTACGATAACAGGCAATCCCCAAGAATATGTGGGGCATACTATGCCAAGTACATTACATTTATCATTAAATGAAAAGTTTTGCTTCTTATAGCGTTCAGTAATTGGAACGGTAATGTCGGCTGTTGCCTCGGCAATTCTTTTGGCAACATATTCGCTGTTTCCGGTTGCTGAAAAATATAAAATCATA
>CAVFQD010000032.1:0-22008 GCA_963624605.1 Eshraghiella crossota
TCAGGAATTTCAGGGTTTCCTTTTTCTTAAGTCGTTGTTTAATTTTCAAGGTCCGGTGCGCTTTATGAAGCGTTTTGGTTTTACCCGCTCGCCTTAGCGCTCAAATATAATATCAAAACAAGCGACAAATGTCAACACTTATTTTCAAAAAATATCGTCTTTTTATAAACGCCTCCGGGTGTTCGCTTTTCCTTTGGTTTAAGTACATAAAAATGCGTCAATCCGCCCGAAAATTATATATACATTTCCCCTGCCCGTCTATTTTTGACAAGCATATTGAAAATTGCTTTATTTAGTATTATAATATACAAAAATATAATTGAATTTAAGAAGGGCAGTTTTTATGCTTTCAAACGATAACACGGCAATACGCAAAATGCGTGATTTTTTCAACACTGAAAGGTTCATGCTTATTATATTTGCTGTCGCCTGCCTGATAACTCTTTTTCAAATTGAGGTTATCGGCGTTCTTATCTTTATACTTATAATATCCTTTCTGCTTGTTGTGTGCGACGATCTCATGCCCACAACGCTGCCGTTTTTACTGCTGTGCGAGACGGTAATCAAGCTGTATGACTCATACGATGTGTTTATAAAGCTTCTTTGGTTTGCCGTACCCGTTGTTTCGGCGCTTATTTTCCACTTTGTTTATTACAGGCGAAAAATCATCCTCGGAAGTGCTTTCAGGTCAATGCTGTTCGTTTCGGCAGCCGTTACGCTCGGCGGTGCAGGATTCATTTCAAAAGAGGCTTATTTCAGTCTTGTATCCTTCTACTATGTATTCGGTCTCGGCTTCGGCATGCTGATTATATATGTGCTTTTGTGTACATACCTCAACACAGAAAGAACGTATTCGTTAAAGGAAAAGCTTTCGGATACGATGATTTATATGGGGCTTTTCGCCGTATATATGATTGTTGAGTTCTACCTGACGAACATTCCCGAGGTTATGGAGACAAAGGGCATTATCTATATGCAATGGCGAAACAACATCTCCACATTTCTTATGCTGGCTATGCCGTTTGTCGCTTTCAAATCAATAAAGCACCCGTCGTATATTTTTCTTGCGTTGCTGTTTTATTGCTGTATTTTACTCGCAGGCTCACGTGGCGGTCTTGTGTTCGGCGGAATTGAGCTTTTGATGACAATGAGCATACTCATCGGTCTTGACAAGCGCCACCGCTGGACATTTATTTCGATAGGCTTCGGCATCATTCTTGCTGTCGCCCTGTTCTTTGAGGACTTTTACGGTTTCTTCGGCGCAACCTTTGACCGTCTTATCATGGGAATATCGGGAGCGGAAAAGGAAGTCAGACTTGAGCTGTTCGCAAGAGCCTTTAAGGACTTCAACAGTAACCCGATATTCGGAACGGGTCTTGCGTATATGGGCAACAGAGATGTTCATCCGTCGGCGAAATTCGCGCTTTGCTGGTATCACTGCGAGCCGCTCCAGATTATGGGCAGTCTCGGTATCGTGGGAATAGTGGCTTATGCAAATCAGCTGTTTGAAAGGTTTGTTATACTCCTTAAAAAGAAAACTATTTTTAACATTACCGTTCTTGTATCATACATCGGACTTGAAATGATGTCGATTGTAAACCCGGGAATTTTCTGTCCGCTACCGTATCTGTTTCTTGTCACCATGATGCTAGCCGTTGTTGAGCAGGTTAACACTACCGAAAATGTCAAATCGCTTGAAAACGATATCCGATTAAATCAGGTTTCGCCGAAGAGCACGGACGAAGAGGATTTGATTTACGAGGACAAATAATAAAATAAAGCACAAAAAGCGGCTCGGAAACCGAAATGATTTCCGAGCCGCTGTATTTTTGTTATCAGTCAAGGAAGTCCTTGAGCTTTTTGCTTCTTGACGGATGGCGAAGCTTGCGCAGAGCCTTTGCCTCAATCTGACGGATACGCTCTCTGGTTACACCGAATGTGCTTCCGACCTCTTCAAGAGTTCTCGGGTGTCCGTCCTCAAGGCCGAAACGGAGCCTTAAAACCATAGCCTCTCTGTCAGTGAGGGTATTGAGCACCTCTTCAAGCTGTTCCTTCAAAAGAAGCATTGAAGCGGCGTCGGCAGGTGCAAGCGCATCGTCGTCGGGGATAAAGTCGCCGAGGTGACTGTCCTCCTCCTCGCCTATCGGAGTTTCAAGCGATACAGGCTCCTGAGCAACCCGAAGAATCTCCCTTACCTTTTCAACGGGCATGTTGAGCACTTCGGCAATCTCCTCTGCGCTCGGATCTCTGCCGTTCTGATGGAGAAGCTGGCTGTTTGTCTTTTTAACCTTATTGATCGTCTCGACCATATGGACGGGAATACGGATGGTTCTCGCCTGGTCGGCAATAGCTCTTGTGATAGCCTGTCTTATCCACCATGTCGCATAGGTTGAGAACTTAAAGCCCTTGGTGTAGTCGAACTTTTCGACAGCCTTGATAAGACCGAGGTTGCCCTCCTGAATCAAATCAAGGAACTGCATACCTCTGCCGACATATCTTTTTGCGATACTTACAACAAGGCGAAGATTTGCTTCGGCAAGTCTCTGCTTAGCCTGAGTGTCGTCATCGGCAATTCTCATAGCGAGGTCGATTTCCTCCTCGGGCGTGAGAAGCGGAACACGGCCGATTTCTTTAAGGTAAACCTTAACCGGGTCGTCAATCGTTGCCGCCGCAACATCGACATTTTCGGAAGCCTCCTGTCCTTTAGGGAGTGAAACATCGAAATCCGCCGAATCAAGCTCAAGGTCAAAGTCGTCGATTATCTCGATATTGAGATTTTCGAGGTTTTCATAGACCTTTTCAAGTTCCTCCATATCAAGGTCGCTCTCAATCATGGCGGCGTCGATTTCCTGTGTGGTTACCTTGCCCGCAAGCTTACCCTTTTCAATAAGCTCGGCAATCGGATTTTTCTTTTCTGTTGTGTTGTCCATAATGTCTCCTTCACTTTATACATCATCATTAGATTTTGTTCTATCCTTAAAAATATTAAGAAAATCTTCATCGGACAGCTCCGACGGCTTGGAATATGCCGCTTTGCTTTTTTCTTTTTTGATTACCCCTATGCAATCCATACACTCGCCTTCGGTGTTACTCAGGCTTTGCGTCAAGGTTGCTATTCTCGCAACGGCAGACATCTCTTCGTCGGTAAAATACGGGCTTAGGAACGACAAATCAACAGGCTTGTCCTCGGAAAGTCTTTCACATATGACAGAAAAGACCTTTCGGTTGAAATCTGTGACAAAGTCTGATTCCGAGACCTCGTTTTTAAGTTGTTTATAATAACCGGGATTGTTAATGAGCGAGGCTATCAAAGTTTCTTCGGCAGCAGCCGCATGGAGATTATCCCGTCTTTGTGCGTTCACTCTGTTTATAACATCCTTGGAATTATCAAGTGATTTCTGTATTTCTTTCAGCTGTTCAGCCTTTTTGACCCGTGAAACAGCTTTTTTATTCTTTTCAACCTCGCTTAAAATTGCTTCCTTTCTTACGGAAAGCTCATCGGCAAGCCTTGAAGCGTAAACATCGACCTCTATGGGACTTATAACTCTCGCCAGCACCTTGGCGGCGTCCTGCATAAAGCCTACCTTACCGTCGGAGGTTGAAATGTCGTACTTCGCGCGTTGCCGCATAAGGTTGTATTCGGTGTCATTTGCCGCATTTTCAATAAGCATACGAAAACGCTCGGGCCCGTATTTCTTGATTATCTCGTCAGGGTCTTTTCCGCCCTTCATATTTATAACCTTTGTTCTCAAAGTTGTGTTTGCAAAAATCCCGAGCGCCTTCCCAACAGCCTTTTGACCCGCTTCGTCCGAGTCGTAGCAAAGCAGTATTTCGCTCGCATAGTGGGAAAGAACCTGTGCCTGTTCCTGCGTAAGAGCCGTACCGAGAGCCGCAACAGCGTTTGTAAAGCCCGCCTGATGAAGCATTACGACATCGATATTGCCCTCGCAGAGTATAAGCGTGTCGGTAGCTGTCTTTCTCGCATAGTTAAGGGCAAATATCTCCCTGCCCTTTTTATAAACAAGAGTGTCGGCAGAGTTTACATACTTTGCCTTGTCCGCCTCGTTAAGCCGTCTGCCCGAAAAGGCGACTACATTGCCGCGCACATCTATAATCGGGAACATAAGGCGGTTTACAAACCTGTCGTAAAAAGTCCCCTTTTGACTTTTGCCGAGCAAATTTGCCTCATACAATTCAGTGTCCGAAAAGCCCTTTGCGTGCAGATAATCACGCAAAGCCGTCCAGCCGTCGGGCGCATAGCCTATGCCGAACTTTTTGACGGTGTCCTTGGTAAGCTGACGGTAATTACAGTATTCCCTTGCAATGCCGCCCTTTTCGGAAAAGAGCATTTTATAATAAAACCTTGCCGCCTCACGGTTGGCCTCATACATTCTCATTCTGCGGCGTGAGAGCCCGTTGTCATTGTTATCCTCGGGCAGGGACATTCCGCACTTGTCACAAAGGAATTTGACCGCTTCGACATAGTCAAGATTTTCTATATTTTTAATAAAGGTAATGACATCTCCGCCGTTGCCGCAGCCGAAGCAATAGTAGGACTGAGTTTCGGGATAGACATAAAACGACGGCGTTTTCTCGTTATGGAACGGACACAGCCCGCCGAGAAGCTTGCCCTTTCTTTTAAGGGAAACATAGGAGGAAACTATGCTTTCAATATCGCATCTCTGACGAAGCTCCGAAAGGAAATCGTCGCTGAAAGCCATATGTATCACTCCTTTTCAATACTTTCTGTAATTTAATACATCCACGAAGCCGGTATAAAAAGCTCGTTATAGATTTTAAGAACATAGCCGTCGGACATACTTGCGATATAATCGCACGCCGCACGCTCACGCCCCTCTGACTCGACAACATTCTTGTAAAGCTCGGGAAGAGCGTCGGGATGTTCGATAAAATATTCGTAAAGACTTTTAATGAGTGCCTCCGCCTTATGCTCCTCGCCCTTGCACTTGACATTGGTGTAAACATTTTTGAACATAAATTTATGAAGCTCGTCAAACGGCTGTTTGATTTCGGGGGCAAGCCGTATATCGTCCGAGCTGTTTTCGATTGCGGAAACAACAAGGGTGTTTATCCTTTTGGACTTGCTGTCTCCCAAAATGTCGGATATATCCTTCGGTATATCGCTCTCCGACAAAACTTCCGCCCTTATGGCGTCGTCAATGTCGTGATTGATATATGCAATTCTGTCGGCAAGCTTGACAATTCTGCCCTCCAGGGTGTCGGCCTCCTTGCCCGTCGTATGGCAGAGAATACCGTCTCTGACCTCATATGTAAGATTAAGACCGTTTCCGTTCTTTTCGAGCTTATCCACAACACGCAGGCTCTGCTCAAAATGGCGGAAGCCCGTGGGGAAAACATCGTTGAGCGCACGCTCGCCCGCATGACCGAACGGTGTATGACCGAGGTCATGACCGAGTGCTATTGCCTCGGTTAAATCCTCGTTGAGCCGCAGTGCTCTTGAAATTGTCCTTGCAATCTGCGAAACCTCAAGGGTATGGGTAAGGCGAGTCCTGTAATGGTCGCCCTCGGGAGAGAGAAAGACCTGCGTTTTATGCTTTAAGCGCCTGAAAGAATTTGAATGAATTATCCTGTCCCTGTCGCGTTGAAAGCAGGTTCTTATATCACATTCCTCAATCGGTACAAGCCTGCCCCTTGTGTTTTCGGAAAGAGCGGCATGCTCGCTCAAGGTCTGCCTTTCGATAAGCTGTGTATGTTCCCTGATTAACACGGTTTTCCTCCTCTCAAAAATTCTCGCTGTTACTTTATACGCATAAAATTTGCAAATTCCCCTGTTTTTTCGCAAATTTTTTCATCAAACCGCAGAAAATTTTTCTCCGAGCTTTTCCGGCATAACCTTTCCGTTGGTCGCTTCAAACACCGCCGAGGAAAGCCGCTGCTCGTCCTTTTCGGGTACGGTATACAGCACCGTAACCTTATCGGTAAATTCGGTGTCGGTTATCTTGCCGCCGAGCGATGAGATTATCGGGGTTATTTTGCCGTAAAGCGTGTAGTCACACTCGATTTTCATTTCACCGCAAAGCGACATTGTTATGATTTCGCCGGCGTCCAGCGCGATTTTCGCCCCGTGGGAATAAGCACGGACAAGACCTCCGCCGCCCAAAAGTATTCCGCCGAAGTACCTTGTTACGACAACGCAAACATCGACCGTTCCGCTTTTTTCGAGCACATCGAGCACGGGCACGCCCGCCGTTCCCTGCGGCTCACCGTCGTCGAAATAACGCTTAACATTGCCGTCCTTTAAGACATAGGCGTAAACATTGTGCTTTGCGTCCCAATGCTTTTGCTTGATTTTTGAAATAAAGGCGTTTGCCTCGTCTACAGTCCTTACGGGACAGACATATCCTATAAACCTTGAACGCTTTTCGGTAAATTCATCATACGCCTCACGGTGTACGGTTTTATACTCCTGCACGCTTACGCCTCCCGTCTGAAATAAATTTATAAATCAAAAAGCGGCACACTAAGTACCGCTTTCCAATGATATCAGTCTTATTTGTTAAGATTATATCTCTTATTGAATCTGTCAACTCGTCCGCCTGTATCAACAAGCTTCTGCTTGCCTGTAAAGAACGGATGACAATTTGAGCAAATATCAACACGAATATCTTCTTTAGTTGAAGAAGTTTCAAATGTTGCGCCGCAAGCACATCTTACAGTTGTGGGCTTGTATGCGGGATGAATTCCGTCTTTCATTAACTGTCACCTCTTTCGATATACCTAAAGTACTTAATGCATAGCGTAAAAATATTAACACAAACCGCCCGAAAAAGCAAGTGTTTTTTTGAAAAAAACGCAAAATCAGATAATTTTTTCTTCTCCGAGATAAAATGAATAAATCGCAAGCTCCCGAACCTCAACGGAAAAGGTCTGCTCCGCGGCAATTTTATAGACCTCAAGCTGTTTTCTGTACCTTTCGGCAAGCTCGTTTGTATTTTGCACCCTGTCGGTTTTATAATCGAGGACAACAAGCTTTCCGTCCTCAAAAAACGCGCAGTCGATTACGCCCTGAATAAGAACCTTCTCGTTTTTATATGCGGCGTTTTCCGTGTCGGATACAAATTCAAGCGGCAAAAACACCGTGAATTTCTGTTCTCTTAACACCCTGTCGGATTTTTCTATGCGCCGATAAAGACTGCTCTCAAAGAAGCCTTTCAGCAATTTCATATCAAGCGACTGTGCCTGTTCGGGAGTGAGAAGCTTTTCGGCAACAAGGCGTTCACGCTCGGCTTCGGCATTTTCGCTTGCCGCCTTAAAGTCGCACACCTCCATAAAGCGGTGCATGGCGGTTCCCCTCTCGGCGGCGGTAAGTTTGCCGTCCTTTGCGAACGAGGGCTTTTCGGTTATATAAAGCTCCGTTTGGTTTTGCGCCCTGTTAAGCTCGGAGGCAGACATTTTGGTGGTGAAATCCGCAAGTGGCATAAACTCATATTCGTAGCTTGTGCGTTTTTTAATCTCGGCAACCGTATCCGTGTTTGCCCTTGCACTGCGGACACGGACATTATTGTCCGTATTCTTATCTTTTTCCCCGTATTCCGTTACGACATCAAATTTGAGTGCAAAGCCCGAATCGGTATCAAATCCGCCCTTATAATCGGCATAATACCGCAGCTTTCCCGCGCCGGTGTGGCGGAAAAAGCACATAAGAAGATATTTCAAAAAGCCGATGTTGTTCTCCGTGGCTACGCTGTCAATTTTTTCCTCAAAGCAATAAACGCTCAAATCCTTTGCAGTTTTTGCAAAATCGTTGATGGTGCCAGTGATTATAAGTCTTTCCTTTGCCCTTGTCATTGCGACATAAAGAGCACGCAGAGATTCGGAACACTCGTCAAGCGACTGTATGTATTTCGTAGCCTCGTACTGAACGGTGGAATATTTGCGGTAAGCGGCTTTATCGCAGATTTTTAGACCTATTCCCGTTTTCTGATTTACAACCAAGGAACCGCTGTTGTTTGAATTTGCCGAGGCTGTGTCTGCCAAGATAACAATGGGAAATTCAAGTCCCTTGCTCTTGTGAACGGACATTATCCTTACGACATTGGCATTTTCACTCACGCTTACCGCAGGCTTAAAATCGGAACCGTTTTTCTTCATAGTTCCAATATAGCGCATAAAGCCGGGCAAGCCGTTTCTGCCGTACTCCTCATAGCTTTGGGCATATTCGGTCAAAAGCATTAAATTGAGCTTTCGCATTTCGCCGTTGCTCATTGCGCTGACAACGGAGAGATAACCGGTGCGGTCATATATTGTTCTCAAAAGCTCGCTAACGCCCAAAACGCTGCTCAATTTTTTGTACTCGTCATATTCGGCTACAAAATTCCTGCACTTTTCGCTGTCAAAGGCTCTCACGGCGTGATAAAGGCTGCCCTTTCTTGCGGCAATCCGAAGCTGTGACACATCGTCGGCGGTAAAGCCGAAAATCGGCGACATCAGAACGCTCAAAAGCGGCACATCCTGCAAGGGGTTGTCTATAACGGACAGCAGAGAGAGCATAATCCCGACCTCGGTGTTCTTGAAAAATCCCGAGCTGTCGTCGAAATATGACGATATTCCCCTCTTTTTAAGCTCACGCACAATCGACGGCCCGAGCTTGTTTTTACGCAAAAGAATACATATATCCTTTTCCACGGCACGGCGCATTTTTTCGGCTTTGCGGTCATAGACATCGCCCGAGGCAAGCAGTTCCTCCACCCTGTCGGCAACAAAGCTTACCTCCGAGGTGTTTTGCTTGCCTATCTGCCCTTTATCGAGAACAAGCATTTCAATTTTCGGAGTATCCGTTTCGGGGTAATCCGCACCCGCTTTCAGTGCTTCCTCATCGTTGTAAATCACATTACCCGTGCGTGAGTTCATAATCTTTTTGAAAACATAGTTTGCGCCGTCAAGCACCTCTTTACGGCTTCGGAAGTTTCTGTCAAGACCTACAAATACCTTTTTCGGGTCGGACGACTCCTTTTGCTTTTTAATCCTTTCAAGAAATATTTCGGGCATTGCAAGACGAAAGCCGTAAATGCTCTGCTTGACATCGCCGACAATAAACAAATTCTTTTCATCATTGGAAAGGGCGGAAAATATTGCGTCCTGCGTTGAGTTGGTGTCCTGATACTCGTCGATTAAAATCTCGTCGTACTTTTCACGCAGTTCCTTTGCAATATCCGTACATTCGCCGTTTTCCACAAGCAAATTCAAGGCAAGGTGCGTTATATCGTCAAATTCAAGAGAGTTTATCTCCGCCTTTTTTTGAGCGTATCTCTCCCTGTAATCGTTTATAATTTTTATAAGCTCGGGAACGACATACGAAAATATTTCACAGTCGCCCGCAAAATCGGTTTCGTCTGCGCATATGCAGTCCGAAAGCTCCGAAATTATTCCCTTTGCGCTGTCACGCAAGCCTTTTGCGTATTCCCGTTCAAAAAGTCCGTCGGTATCTTTGGGAAGCCTCGGAAGTCTTTCAAATTTCAGAGAATGTATAAGATTATATAAATCGTTCCACGCCTTACCGTCAGCGGCTTGCTTTACGCTCTGCGCCTGTGCAAGCTCCGCCGATATAATTGATGAGAGCTTTTCAAGAGCGGGTATGTCCTTTATCAATTCTGCGGCGTATTCAAGCTGCTTTATCGCATAGTCGCAATATTTTGACGCCCTGTCGAGCAATATTTCGCCGAACACCGTGTCCTGCGGTCTTTTTTTGCCCGTATAGCTGTCCGATATTTCCGAAAGCCACTTTTCGGGATACGGGTATGAATTCGCATATTTGTTGAGCGTTTTTATGCACTCGGAAAGAGCCTTGTCGTCCTTGTCGCAGCCGAGCACATTCAAAAGCCGCTCAAATTTTTCCTGCTCGCCGTCGTATGCCTCTTCAAGCGCCTCTTCGAGAGCCTGCGCCGAGAGTATATCCGCCTCGCCCGAGTCGATTATACGGAAATCGGGCGTTATTTTAAGCCTGTGGAAATTCTCCTTTACAAGGGAATTGAAAAACTGGTCCATTGTGCAAATTTCCGCAAGCGGCAGCATCGTCTGCTGACGAAGAAGAAGCTTGTTGTCAGGCTCTTTTTCAATTTCCTTTTCGAACGCAACCGACAGCCTTTGGCGCATTTCGTTAGCCGCCGCCCTTGTAAAGGTAACAATCAATAATCTGTCAATTGAAACGGGATTTTCCTTGCGCAAAATTTTATTTATGATACGCCGAACGAGGACAAAGGTCTTGCCCGAGCCTGCCGCAGCCGAAACGATAAGACTGCCGTCGGTTTCAATAGCCGCCCGCTGTTCGTCCGTCAAATTAACCTCAGCCATTTTCATCCTCCTCGTTTTTGAGCATTTCTATAACCTCGTTGTCCTTTGCGGAAAGGATTTCACGGTAGCTGTCGCCGTCCTCAAAGCCGCACGCCGAAGAATAATCGCAGTATTTGCAATCTTCTTCCTTCACGGGATAGGCAGGTATTTTTCCCTTGTGAAGATTTAATGCCATTTGCCTTAACACGGAGTCGATTTTTCGATTAAGCATTGCTAAATCCTCGGCTTTTATCAGTCTGCTTGAAGCCGTAAACGCACCGCTTTTGGTAAGGCTTACGGGAATAAAATACCCGTTCAAGTCGTGTTCCATTCCCTGAATAATATCCATATCGTCAACAACGATACCGCTCATCTTGTTTGACCCTAAAATCTTTTTTTCTATCTTATCGGCTCCCTCGTGTCTGCCTAGGTCTGCCGTAGCGTTCTTAGCAGGCATATAAAGCACGCCGCTCGGGATTATATCGCCGTATTTTTTCTTTCCGTTCTTTTCGATTGTGAACAGGTAAATGAGCATCTGCGTGCTCAAGCCGCTGACAACATCGCTCAGCTTAAAGCTTTTACCGTTTGATTTATAGTCAACAACTCTTAAATATTTTTTGCCGTTCTTCTCCATTATGTCAACACGGTCAACGCTTCCGCTCACACTGAGCGTTCCGCCGTCGGGAAGCGAAAGCTCGTACGGACTTACATCTGCGCCGTAGTCTATCGGCAATTCAAAGCTTGTCGGTACAAAGTCGCTGACCTTTAGCTCCTCGATTATCCTTGTAAGCACAAAGAATATCTGATCGCCGATGGAATTGTACTGTCTGATAAATCGGTTCGACTTTGACTTGCTGCCGCCCATTTTCTTCTCAAGATATTCGTCCGTAACGTCGGAAATATTTTTGCGGAGAGCTTCCGGCGGCATCTCAATCAATTCCTCTTTTGAAAACCTATCAAGAATTTTCTCAAACGCCTCATGTATAAGACTTCCGCTTACGGCATGGTCAACATCAGCCTCTTTTCTCGGCTGTGCCTTAATACCGTACTTGCAGAAATACTGGAACGGGCATTTATAATAGACCTCGGTTTTCGATGCGGAAAGGTGCATATTTTTTCCGAAAAGCTTCGTTGCAATATCAGTATCGGCTATCTGCGCCGAAGCCTTGTCGGCAGCGTTTTCAAGGGTGTTGAGCTTTCCTCTGTTCACACTGTCGCAAGCGAGATATTCCCTGACGGACGACATAAATTCGCTGTCCTCGGTATAGTTTTCGGCATAAATTTCAAACGCCGAAGCGCTGCTTTCAATCTTTTCAATCGGCGGGATATTTTCATATTCCGTAACTTCGAGGTCGGGATATATTTTTTTGATTTCACGGACAAGCTGTGACTCTGTCATACCCACGCCCTGATAATCGGCGTCGCAATACGACACAAATAGTCTCTCGCCCGCCGTTATAACCGCACGGTAAGCGATGTATTTTTCCTCCGTGAGCTTATATTCCGCAGTTTCGGCAAGCTCTATTCCGGCATTTTTAAGCTCGGTTCTCTCCTTGTCGCTCAAAAGTCCCTGTGTGGGCGGATTGAGCGGAAAAACGCCGTCGTTTGCGCCGACTGTAAACACATACTTTTTAACGGGTACCCTTGCCCTGTCGGCAGCCGAGAGCGTAACGGCGTCAATGGATTTCGGAACGCTTCCGAAGTCGCTCACGCTTAAAAGAATGTTGAACAGCTCAAAAAATCTCTGGTCAGAAACGCCGCTGTCTTTACAGGTGTTCCAAAGCCTGTCAAGCATACCGACAACAAGCGTCCACACGGCGTCCTGCTCCTGCGAAAGCGCCGTTTTGCCGTTTTTGAGCAGTTCGTCCGACAGTGCTTTTAGCTTTTTATCGACTGAATTTTTGATTAAATAATCGTATATTACCTCTGCCTTTTTCTCATTTTCCGCCTGAGAGAAGTCGCGCTTGAACGCCAAAACGGGCGCAACAGCTTTTTTTCTTATGCGGTTTAACGAAGCAAGCTTCGCTTCGTCAAAATCCGTAAGTTCACTGCCGTAGCCGTTCGGGTTTTCCGTGAAATCCTCCCTCCACTGAGAGGCATTTATCCTCCAGACAAAAGCGTAATTTTCAAGCTGTGCGATTTCGTCTGCGGTAAGGTCGGAAAGCCCCGTTTTCAGATGTCTCATAAGCGAGTCGGTCGTAAAGCCGTTGCATACAATTTCCAAAAGCGAAGTAAGATAAACCGCCAACGGCTCGCAGGCTACGGGTTGGCGTGCGTCCTCATAGAACGGAACGCCGTAACGCTTGAAAGCCGAGGCAAGCTCCCTGTCATATGTTCCCTCGGTGCGCTCAAACACCGCAATATCGCGACAGCGAACGCCTTTTTCGCGCATAAGCTTTTTAACGGTCATTGCCACGAACTCACATTCGTCCGCCTTATTCGGAGCAGATACGATTTTCACAGCGTCGCCGCATGGCTCATTTGACACGGTAAGCTTTGGATTGAAAATTCCGTCTGCAAGCTTTAGAAGTTTTTCATCTATACTGCCGTTACTGCTTTTGATGAATTTAATCGGTGCAATTTTAACCGAGTTTTTATTGGCAATATTTTTAAGATACTCCACCTGCTTATTGTTGTTTGCAAACAGTGAATAGCTGTCACTGCTGTTATCAGAGTCAAATGTTATATACACCTGCGGAGCCTGCAAAAGGATTTTTTCGACAACGGCATATTCCTGCTTCGTAAAGCGGGTAAAGCCGTCTATCGCAACGGTTTTGTCCTCAAAATATTTGCACTCGGAGAGCACCGAGCAAAGGCGTGTCAGCATATCGTCGGTGTTGTAATATGACCTTTCAAGCATTGTGTTATAAAGCGAAAGCACCGTCACAAGCTCGCCGAGCTTTGATTTAAGCGACGAAGCCTCGGCGTTTTCACAAAAGTTAGCCAGACTGTCAACGGACACCGTCCACTGCTTCAATTCGGTGGCAAAGGAGACAAGCTCTGCAATAAGCTGAGGCCTCGAGACATACTTTTTGTATATTTCAAGGATATCCCCGAGGCTTTCAAGGGCAAGGCTCATTGTCATCATACGCACACCGTCGTCGGCAACAGGCTTTTCTTCGGGGTCGGAATGCTCGGAAAGTATCAGCTCGGCAAGCCTTGTCATACTGAGCACATCCACCGAAAGCATATCCTTTGCGCCGACAATTTCAAGCATTGACTTTTCCGTCTCATAGGAAAACTGCTCAGGGACGATGATTATACACTTCTCTCCCGTTTTTGCCTTTTCGGCAATAAGCTGTCTTACATATTCTGTTTTAACAAACGGATTTTTGCCGAGAATAAGGTTTAGCATTTTTCCAATTCCTTTTACTTATAAAGCTCGTATATTTTTGCCCCGTGGGGATTTACCGTTACCTTGAGGTTGTTTTTAACCTTACCGATATTCTCCCTTTTCCACAAATCACGCAGAGTGTGCTCTCCCGACGCTCCGAGCTCTTCAAGGCTTACAGCGATTTCCCTTTCGGTATCATCCGCATTGAACACGGCGATTATCGGGTTGTTCCTTGCGGACACCGACTGCCACACAACGGTTTTCCCATCGTCAAACACAGGCTTCGCCGAATGCGAATTTTGGTTTACATCAAGTATCTCTTCATTGGTTATGAGCGAAAGCGTCCACTCGTCGTTGTTACGCATTTCGCCGCCGAACATAAGCGGAGAGCGGAATATGCACCAAAGGGTCATAAGGGTTATCTGCTCATCCTTTGTAAACTGCGTGTATCTGTTCTGCGGACCGTGGCAGGTGCCGTTTATTGAAATGTTTCCGAGCGGCAGCATATCGCAGTCGGGCCAACAGCCCTCGCTGACATACGGGTACCACGCTTCGGTCTTTTTGAACATATCGTAAAGCTTATCCCAGACATCCCAAAAGTCCCCCGTCATACGCCACATATTTGCGTTTTTCATAAGATGGTCGGCAACCTCGACCTGTGCGGGTCCGGGAGAAAGGCTTAACACCATATCCCTGCCGCAGGAGTCGAGAGCCCGTCTTATCATTTCAATTTCTTCCCTTGCGGAATACGGCTCATAGGGCTTGAACTCGGTGTTGGCGATGTCGTCAACCTTTACGAAGTCAACGCCCCATTCGGCGTAGAGAGCAAAAAGGGAATTGTAATATTCCTGCGCACCCTCTGCCCTTGTGTCAACGCCGTACATATCTGTGTTCCACGGGCAAACGGAAAAATGGTGCGCTATCTGCCTTGCGGTTTTGTCCGTACCGAGGATTTTCGTATTGCGGTGTACCGCCTGACGGGGTATGCCACGCATTATATGTATGCCGAATTTAAGACCCATGGAATGTATGCGGTCGGCAATATTCTTAAAGCCCACTCCTCCCTTTGCCGACGGGAAGCGGTTCTCGGCAGGAATAAGCCGTGAATACTCATCCATACAAAGCTCGGTAAAATTGTTGTAGTCGTTATTTTTAGCCTTGGGCTCGTACCACTGTATATCGCATACGATATACTCCCAGCCGTACTTTTTGAGGTTATCCCTCATATATTCGGCATTGCCGATAAGCTGTTCCTCATTTACTGCCGCGCCGTAACAGTCCCAGCTGTTCCAGCCCATAGGCGGCTTTTTTGCAGCATCGTTTTTATTTTTCATAGCATTACCCCCGAAAAGGTTCTTTTTTAGAATTTTATCACGAATACGGTTTAATTTCAATTATGTTTCGGCGAATAAAATCCCATTATCGGGACTTTGCATAAAAATGAGGCAATATAAAAATGCGTTGCAGTTAAAGCTCCTGCAACGCATTTTATTTTATGATTTTTAGTCCTTAGCTATCTTTTTAACCTCATCGAACGCCTCTGTAATACTCTTCTCGGGAGCGGGTGTAAGAAGGCTTACAACGACTATAAGCACAAGTGCCGTAAGGAATGCGGGGAGAAGCTCGTAAATGTCAAGCGCAGTTCCCGCAAACTTTGTTCTGATAACAAACTTCCAGACAAATACCATAACGCCGCCTGAAATCATACCTGCGAGAGCGCCCCACTTGTTTGCACGCTTCCAAAAGAGAGAGAGCAGAATTACGGGACCGAAAGCCGCGCCGAAGCCTGCCCAAGCGAATGAAACAACTCTGAAAATCGAAGCGTTCGGGTCTCTTGCGAGGAAAACGGCAATAACTGAAATGATTACAACGGAAAGCCTTGCAATTACAAGATAAGATGTCTTTGAAAGGTTTACCTTAAAGGTGTTTACAAGCAAGTCCTGAGTAGCGCTTGAGGAAACGGCGATAAGCTGCGAGTCGGCAGTTGACATTGTTGAAGCAAGTATTCCCGAAAGGAAGATACCGCCTGCAAATGCGGGAATATATCCTCTTGTCGAAAGGAATTTGGCAATATCGACAATTATCGTTTCCGCATCCGAATTGCTTGCATAGGTTACGCCGAGAACGCCGCTTTTCATAAGCGAATATCCCGAAACGCCGATAAGTATCGCTATAATCATTGATATGACAACCCACACGGAAGCTATGCGGCGTGAAAGTGTAAGCTTTTGGGGGTCCTCGATAGCCATAAATCTCAAAAGGATATGAGGCATACCGAAGTATCCGAGACCCCATGCGAGCGTTGAAACGACCGAAATTGCACCGAATTTGCCAGTTGTCAGAGAATTTACATCAAAGCCCTCAAACAGGTTGAGATAGCCGTCAAAGCTTCTTACATTATCGAACACGGCGTCAAATCCGCCCGTAATACCCTCAGCAATACCGAGAACGATTACAAGTGCAACCGTCATAATAATGCTCTGAATAAGGTCTGTTGTTGAAGCGGCAAGGAAGCCTCCGAGCGTACAGTAAATTACGATAACCGCCGCACAGATAATCATAGCGGTAAAATAATTCATACCGAAAAGGCTTGAAAACAGCTTGCCGCAAGCCGAAAATCCCGAAGCCGTGTAAGGCACGAAGAAGATGATAATTACAATTGCCGCAATAGCGGAAAGTATGTTTTTGCCGTCTCCGAATCTCTTTGAAAAATATTCGGGAATGGTAACTGCGTTAATATGCTCGGTGTATTTTCTGAGCCTTTTCGCAACTATAAGCCAGTTGAGATATGTGCCTATGCAAAGTCCGATTGCCGTCCATGTAGCCTCGGCAAGCCCGCACATAAGAGCAAGACCCGGAATACCCATAAGAAGATAGGCGCTCATATCGGACGCCTCGGCGCTCATTGCCGTAACTAAGGGGCCGAGCTTTCTGCCGCCCAGATAATAATCCTCGCCCGATTTATTCTTTTTGGTAAAGTAAAAACCGATAGCAATCATTGCAAGCATATATACAAGGATTGTTACGAGGACAACGATGTTAGATGCTGTCATATTTATCCTCCTCAAAAATCAATGAGAGTATTTTATCACAATTAAGATTAGAATGGAATAGAGAACAAAGTATAGACTAAAGCCAAAAGTAAATAAAGCCTTGACTTGCATTCACCGCGCAAAATCAAGGCTTTTTAATTAGACCGTAGTACAGACGAAAATTTGTAGCAGAAATATATTTTCAGTTTTTCTTCAAATATCCGCTCAAAAGCATTTTGAGAATGCCGTTACTATATGTGCTCAGCGAATATTCACCGTTGGTCAAACACCAATCGTACATCAGTGCGCGCTCAAACAGGGCGTAGGCTTTCACAATGTCGTTTACCGAGTAGCTGTCGGAAAATTCGCCGCTCTGCTGTGCTTCAAGCACAATCGAGCGGAGTAATTTATAATAGGTTCTGTTGCGGTCGAGAAGGTGCTTTTCGCTCTTTGTGATAAGCTGTGAGGATAAAAGCTGAGCCAAAAGGTCAATGGAAACGCTGTTCTCTATCATACGGAAAAGCTCCGTATTGAGAGAAAGAAGCTTGTCAAAGCAGCTCATATTTTTATCCATGGTCTGCATAAGCTCATCATACTTCTCATCAAACAGATATGAAAGAGATGACAAAAGTGCGTCCTTGCCGCTGAAATAGTGATAAAACGAGCCCTTGGAGGTTCCCGACTCGGAAACGATATCGTCAACGGTGGTGTCATCGTAGCCCTGCTCATAGAAAAGCTTCCATGCGGCTGAAACTATTTTCTTTTTCGTTGCGGAAGAAATTTTCTTTCCCATAACACACCTCTTTCAAGCGAATATGTATATTTTATCACACTTTGAGAAAAAATCAACGGCTCGGATAACCGAGCCGCAGAAATCATTTTGTCTTGGCATTTGCCTTATCGGCAAGCGGGTTTTTGTAATCCCTTCCCGTTACGAGCTTACGCAAAGCGAACAGCGCAAGGACATTTGGAATTACCATAAGGTTGTTGAACATATCGGTAAGCTCCCAAACAAGGTCGTTTGAAAGGCAAGAACCGAGCACTATAAACGCCACCGAAATTATGAAATACGGAACAACCGCCTTCTGACCGAAAAGGTACTTAACATTGACCTTTCCGAAGAAGGTCCAGCCGAGAATCGTTGAAAACGCAAAGAACAAAAGGCAAATTGCGATAAATGAATTTCCCGCCTTTTCTCCCATAACGCTTGAAAACGCAATCTGAGCCATATTGGTCTTATTGACGCCCTCCGCACTGCCCGAGGCAAGGATACCGTTGTTTGCGTAAAGCGTTGAAATAACGACAAGAGCGGTCATTGTAAGGACGATAAAGGTATCTATAAACACGCCTACCATAGCTATCGTTCCCTGCTGATGAGGCGTTTCGGCATTTGCTATTGCGTGAGCGTGGGGTGTGGAACCCATACCTGCTTCGTTGGAGAAAAGTCCTCGCTTAACGCCCTGACTGATTGCGGTTTTGAGCGCATAGCCCATAGAGCCGCCGATTATGGCGTTGGGCATAAAGGCATATTTAAAAATAAGTCCGAAGGTCTCTGGTATATATTTAATTCTTGCAACAAGAATTACCAAACCGCCGACAACATACAAAAGCGCCATAACGGGAACGATTTTTTCCGTAACCGCCGCGAGACGCTTAACGCCGCCGATAAACACAATTCCCGAAATAACACCGACCGCTATACCGACCGCAATTTTAGGCAAGCCGAAAGCGGTGCTGAAGGTCTCGCCTATCGAGTTTGACTGAACCATGGCGCCCATAAAGCCGAGAGCCAAAATAATCGCGACCGCAAAGAAGCCTGCAAGCACCTTGCCGAATTTACCCCTGAACGCTGTCGTAATGTAATAAACGGGTCCTCCGACAAGCTCGCCGTTTTCATCGTGCGTTCTGGTTTCCTGTGCAAGAACAGCTTCGGCATAAATGGTCGCCATTCCGAAAAAGGCGATTATCCACATCCAAAAAATTGCACCGGGACCGCCCACAAGAATAGCACCGCATGCACCGACGATATTTCCCGTGCCGACCTGTGCCGCAATAGCGGTTGCAAGCGCCTGAAACGGACTCATTCCGTTTTTGCTTTCCTTTTGTTTTGAAAAAAGGTTTCTCATACCCTCTCCGAAACATCTCACTTGAACGAACCTCGTCTTAAACGAATAGAAAACGCCCGCTCCAATGAGCAAAACAATAAGGATATAATCTGAAAGGTATAAGTTAACCTTTTGAACTATCGGCAATAAAAAATCCGAAAAAGAGCTCATTTATTCACCTCCGAGCACAATAGTGAAATTATACTATAACTCATTCCCCGTGTCAAATAAAAAAGGCGTGCCTCAAAGTGCAAATACACCTCAAAGCACGCCGCATATTCAATGTTTATTATATATTTGCCGCAACAATGTCGCCCATCTTTGAGCAGGACACCTTTTCAAAGCCGTCCTCGTAGATGTCGCCCGTGCGATAGCCGTCGTCAAGAGCCTTGTTGACGGCGTTTTCAATCTCGTCAGCCTCTTTCGCCATATCGAACGAATAACGGAGCATCATCGCCGCCGAGAGAATTGTGCCGAGCGGATTTGCAAGGTCCTTGCCCGCAATGTCGGGAGCCGAACCGTGAATGGGCTCGTACATACCGAGCGTTGTGTCGGAAAGAGACGCAGAGGGCATCATTCCTATCGAGCCCGTAAGCATTGAAGCCTCGTCGGAGAGAATGTCGCCGAACATATTCTCGGTTACGATAACATCGAACTGCATCGGATTCCTGATAAGCTGCATTGCCGTGTTATCGACAAGAATATCGTTGTATTCAACCTCCGTGTACTCCTGCGAAAGGCGGTGCATTGTCTTTCTCCAAAGTCTTGAGGTGTCAAGCACATTTGCCTTATCAACGGAATGGAGCTTCTTTCCCCTCTTCATTGCCGTTTCATATGCAACTCTGCCTATTCTCTCAATCTCGTGCTCGGAATAGGGCATAATGTCGGTTGCTACAAGCTCTCCGTCTACCTCCTCGGTCTTTTTCTCGCCGAAGTAAACGCCGCCCGTAAGCTCACGGACTATGAGAAGGTCTATGCCGTTTTCAACGATTTCCCGTTTGAGCGGAGAAGCGTTTGAAAGCTGTGGAAAAAGCTTTGTAGGACGGAGATTTGCGAAAAGCCCCAATTCCTTACGAACCTTTAACAAAGCCTTTTCGGGTCTTATTGAGGGGTCAACACCGTCCCACTTGGGACCGCCTACCGCACCGAGCAATACGCTGTCGGAGCTTTTGCACTTTTCGATACCCTCGTCGGTTATCGGCACGCCGTACTTGTCAATCGAGCAGCCGCCTATATCGACATAGGTATAGTTAAAGGTGTGACCGTGCTTTTCGGCAATTTTATCCATTACCTTGATAGCCTGAGCGACAATTTCGGGACCTATTCCGTCGCCCGGCAATACTGTTATGTTCTTGTTCATCTGTTATTCTCCCTTGAGCGAAGCCAAAAGTCCGCCCTTTGCGATTATATTCTGAATAAACTCGGGGAAAGGCTGAGCCTTATAGGTCTTGCCTGTTGTTTTGTCGGTTATAACGCCCGTGTCGAAGTTTACTTCAACCTCGTCGCCTGCGTTGATTTCCTCCGCAGCTTCGGGACATTCCAAAATCGGCAAGCCGATATTTATGGCGTTGCGGTAGAAAATTCTCGCAAAGCTCTTTGCGATAACACAGCCCGTACCGCAGGTTTTGATAACAAGCGGAGCGTGCTCACGGGAGGAGCCGCAGCCGAAGTTCCAGCCTGCAACCATAATGTCGCCCTTATTTACCTTTTTTACAAATTCCGTGTCAATATCCTCCATACAGTGCAAAGCGAGCTCTTTTGCGTCCGAGGTGTTGAGATAACGAGCCGGAATAATAACATCGGTATCTACATTGTCTGGATATTTGAAAACTTTACCTTTAGTGTTCATCTTCTACACCTCTTATTTCTGTAATTCAGTAATATAGCCTGTGAGAGCGCTTGCCGCTGCAGTGTACGGGCTTGCAAGGTAAACCTCGCTCTTTACATGACCCATTCTGCCGACAAAGTTACGGTTGGTGGTCGAGATACAACGCTCGCCCTCTGCGAGGATACCCATATATCCTCCGAGGCACGGACCGCAAGTCGGAGTGGAAACCACTGCGCCCGCGTCGATAAATGCCGTAACATAGCCTTTTTCAACGCATTCTCTCATTATTTTCATTGTTGCGGGAATAATTATGCAGCGAACGCCGTCGGCAACCTTTTCGCCCTTGAGGACTTCGTATGCCGCTTCCATATCCTCCATTCTGCCGTTTGTACAGCTTCCGATAACAACCTGATCGATTTTAATATCGTGGAGCTCCGCCGCAGGATGAGTGTTTTCGGGAAGATGCGGACAGCTTACCGTGGGAACGATTGACGAAAGGTCGATTTTTATTGTCTTTTCGTAAACAGCGTCCTCATCCGCCTCAAATATAACGGGCTTGCGCTCGCTTCTGCCGTCAAGATATTTCAGCGTGCACTCGTCGACAGGGAAAATACCGTTTTTGGCGCCTGCCTCGATAGCCATATTGCAAATGCAAAGGCGGTCGTCCATGGAAAGGGTCTTTACGCCCTCGCCCGCAAATTCCATACTCTTATAAAGCGCACCGTCAACGCCTATCATTCCGATTATTGTAAGGATTACATCCTTGCCGCTGCAATTTTCGGGAAGCTTGCCCGTAAGCTCAAACTTAATAGCCGACGGAACCTTGAACCAAGCCATACCCGTTGCCATACCTGCCGCCATATCAGTCGAGCCGACGCCTGTTGAGAAAGCGCCCAAAGCTCCGTAGGTACAGGTGTGGCTGTCTGCGCCGATAATGCAGTCGCCTGCCGTAACAACGCCCTGCTCGGGAAGAAGAGCGTGCTCAATTCCCATTTTGCCGACATCGTAAAAATGGCTTACGCAGTGCTCGCAGGCAAACTCACGGCACTGCTTTGACTGCTCTGCCGCCTTGATGTCCTTGTTGGGTACAAAGTGGTCAAGGACTATTGCGATATGGTCCTTGTCAAACACCTTGTCAAAGCCCGCCTTTTCAAACTCGTTTACGGCAACCGGCGTTGTGATGTCGTTGCCGAGCACGATGTCGAGCTTTGCATTTATAAGCTGTCCCGCTTCAACGCTTTCAAGTCCTGCGTGAGAAGCAAGGATTTTCTGAGTCATTGTCATACCCATAATAATCACCATAGCCTTTCAGGCAACAAATTTTTATTGGAAATCACCGATTTAACCTGCGTTGCCTGAACAGGCGTGATGGTGATTTCTGCCATCTCAAAATTTTGC